>DAOUZD010000138.1 GCA_030665795.1 Dehalococcoides sp. | reverse complement strand
AATCATTGGTGGTCTAGGCACTACCCTGGGCCCCATCCTCGGTGTGGTTTTTATTCGCCTTCTCCAGCAGGTTTTAACCGTGGAGGTTGTCCCCTTCTTGGAAGGGACCTTCACCATGTTACCCGCCGGATTTGCCACTGGTGTCACCCCGATGCTATTTGGTCTGGCAATCATCCTGTTTCTGGTACTTGAGCCAAGGGGCCTTGCCCACCGCTGGATGCTGTTTAAGTCGGCCTATCGACTGTGGCCATTCTCATATTAGTTAATGCAGGAGGGTACCATTAATGTAGTTTTAATAAACCGACACGGATAGTTAGAAATTATTTAAAAGGAGGGTGTAAATGAAAAACAGAAGATTATTGGTGGTGGCTGGGCTTGCCTGCTTGGTACTAGTACTGGCAATGCTGCCTGTGGTCAGTGCCTGTAGCCCCGCAGGTGAAAAGACGCTGAAGGTAGGTATGACCACGCCTTCAACGGGTAAGGCTGCCGAGAAGGGTTCTCCCATGGGGCACGCCAACCTTGACGCTATTAAGTACATTAACGAAGAACTTGGTGGCGCTGCCGGATACCCTATCGAGGTGGTGTGGCTGGACAACGGGTACGATGCTTCCAAGGTAGTCACCAATGTCAAGAAATTCATGGCCGATGGCTGTCTGATGTTTAATACTGCCTCATCGGCAATGATGTCGGCTTCCATGGAAATCGCTAACCGGGCTGAGTTTCCCGGTCTGGCCTGCTTCAATGCTCCCATATTGCACCGGCCGCCTAAGCATATCTACGGGCAGATGCCTGATTACGGTGATGACTGGATGGCTTTTGCTACCTACTATATGGAAAATATCTGGAAGGGCTCGGGTAAGCCCAGGATGGCATTGCACCTGCTCAACAACACCACCGGTTACGGGGCGCGGGACGCGGCTAAGGCCAGCGCCGATAAGCTGGGCATTGAGATTATCTCTGTCGATGAGCATAAGGCGGACACTATGTCTGAGATGGACTCCTTAACCCGAATTAGGGCGTCAAACCCTGATGTTTTGTATATTTCCAGCACACCGGCGCCTACTGCTGTCATCATGAAAAATGCCTACGAACTGGGCCTGTATCCCGGCATAACCGTTGGTTGTGGTCATGCCAGCTTCACCAAGGCACTGGTTGACATTGCCGGCGCTGACATTGTTGACGGCGTTTATGGTGTGTTCCCTACAGCGAGTTGGGGTGATGATGTGCCCGGTATGGCCAAGGTGATTGAGTATTGCAAGAAACTGCACCCCAAAGACGAGGGCAATATGGACTACATCACCTCCTGGGCACAGAGCTTAATAGTGGCCGAAATCCTGAGGTTGGCGGTAGAGAATGCCGGATACGATGTGCTTGTCAAGGGTGATTTAGAGTCATGGCGAGCGGTTGAGACCCAGGGCATCCAGAAACTGAATAATTATGACGTCGGTGGTCTTCATGGTCCGGTAAGCTATACCCCGGGAGATAACAGGCTTTCGAAGTCGGTCAGACTCTTCCAGATAAAGAATGGGGTAATCACCCCAATAACTGACTGGATTGAAGCGCCAGTGGTTAAGTACGAAGAGTTCGACTGGTTTGGTAAGTAAACAGTAGAGCCGAGGAGGCCCCCCATCGGGGGGCTCCTGCAGGAGATGACTAACATATGCTCAAGTTAAATAACATTGAGGTTACCTATCTCAATGTTATTCGGGTGCTGCATGGTGTCTCTTTGAACGTAGAGGACGGCTCAATTATTGCTCTACTTGGGGCTAATGGTGCCGGTAAAAGCACAACTCTCAAGGCCATATCTGGCCTGCTCCACGTTGAGGAGGGAGAGGTGACCGATGGCAGCATTGAGTGGGATGGCGAGAGGATAGATAAGAAAAGCCCTGAAAAGATAGGTAAACTGGGTATTATTCAGGCGTTGGAAGGACGTCATGTCTTCGTTCACTTGAACACAGAGGAGAACCTGCTGGTTGGTGCTTATTACCGCCGAGACCGCCGTGTCGTCAAGGAAGACCTGGATATGGTTTATGATTACTTCCCACGGCTCAAGGAGCTTCGGCATAATACGGCCGGCTATCTCTCTGGAGGTGAGCAGCAAATGCTGGTCATCGGTCGGGCCATGATGGCTGCCCCCAAGCTAATGATGCTGGATGAACCATCCCTTGGTCTGGCACCGTTGCTTGTCGAGGAAATATACAATATAATCAATCGGTTTAATACCGAACAAAAAACATCAGTCCTGCTCGTGGAGCAGAATGTCAGAATTGCCTTGAGTATCGCTGATTATGGTTACATTATGGAAAACGGGCGGGTTGTTCTTGATGGTACTGCCGACTTCCTCAAAAATAACGAGGATGTGAAGGAGTTTTACATGGGTCTGTCTGCCATGGGTACGAAGAAGAGCTATCGCGAAGTAAAACATTATAAGAGGCGAAAGAGATGGCTATAAAGGGTAAGCAGGATGAATATTTCGACGAACTGGAGATAATGCCCCCGGCTACGAGAGAGAAATATCTCAACGAGAAGTTATCTGAGACCGTAGACCATGCTTACCGTCATGCTCCCACCATAAAGGAGATATTGGATAAGGCCGGGGTTAGTCCTGCCCAGATTCGGACTATTAAAGACTTGGAAAAGCTACCCATTACCAGAAAAACCGACCTCATAGAGCTACAGAGGGCGAACCCGCCATATGGCGGGTTTCTCGCCATTCCCGTGGAAGATGTTGAGCGTGTCTTCCTCTCCCCTGGTCCTGTTTATGAGCCTATCCAGCATTCAGGCATCAAATGGTTTGCCAAGTCATTTTGGGCTGCCGGATTTAGAAAGGGAGACGCGGTCATTAATACCTTCACCTACCATCTATCTCCTGCTGGTATCCTGTTCCATGAAGCCTTGAGGGATTGCGGGGCGACGGCTATACCTATGGGCACCGGCAATACCGAGATTCAAATTCAGACCATGTATGACCTGAAAGTTACCGGTTTCGTGGGCACGCCCACTTTTTTGATTACCGTCATTAAGCGGGCTGAGGAAATGGGTTACGACTTCCGTCGGGATTTTACTGTCCGGCGAGCCTGGTTTACCGGCGAGATGTTGCCGGCCTCGCTGCGTAAAACATTTGAGGAGGACTACCAGATAAACACGGCACAGGCCTATGCGGTAACTGAGCCGGGCGGTGCCATTGCTTATGAATGCCACCAGAAATCTGGCATGCACCTCATGGATGAATATATAACTGAAATAGTTGACCCTGAGACGGGAAAGCAACTGGGACCCGGGGAGATTGGCGAAATAGTGGTAACCCCGGTGCATAATAAGACCTGGGGACTTATCCGTTTTGGCACCGGTGATATGTCCTCATACATCACTGAGCCTTGCCCTTGCGGTCGGACGGCCAACATGCTTACTGGTGTTGTCGGTCGCACTGGCGATGCGGTCAAGGTCAGGGGGATGTTTGTCGTTGCCCGGCAGGCTGAGCAGGCAGTCATGAGCTTT
>DAOUZD010000005.1 GCA_030665795.1 Dehalococcoides sp. | reverse complement strand
ACGACAATATCAGAAACAACATCCTTGCTGTCACGCATTGATGACTGCTTGATTTCACTTTTGACAACGCCAATAGCTTTTAAGACCATGCCGGGCAATTCTTTAACCATTTTAATATCTTCGATTTAATATAGATTTAATATATTTATTCAATACTATAATAACCGTATTCGTGGCTAATGAAAAGAGGCTGCCTCTTAAAACAGCCTCTTGGTGCTGAGTATTATTAACCTATGTAGCTACTCCAATGGGGTGAGGGTTAAAAGTTTCTTCGCAATCCTGGGATATTTGGCAATAAAAAGCAGTTCATCCTCAACCAGCGGTTTTTGTGCTTCCACATTAGCATACCTGACCAACTCCAAAAGCTCACTGGCCTCTTCCCGACTAGAGAAGGAAACATCCATCTTTCCCATGACATGTCTGAAGCCAGATATGCCGCTGTACTGTCCGGCGATGATTTCCCTTCCCGTTTCTACCTTCACCGGGTCACCCCTGCCCAATTCTTCGTAGCCGTATAGCTCGTAGTTTTCCGGGTCCTTTAATACGCCGTCAGCGTGGATGCCGGAGGAGTGGGCGAAAGCATTAGCGCCGACCCCCGGCTGGTTCATTGGAATATCAACGCCAAAGGCATATTCGGCAAACTTGGCTATCTTGTAGGCCCTTGACAAATTAATTGGATTACCCGATTCGTATTTTTCAGCAAATCCCTTTGATTTGGTAACCGCCAGAGCAGTAGCTACCAGGTCAGCATTTCCCGCCCTTTCCCCGATGCCGTTAACGGTGGTATTGATATAAACATCCTGCCCGCCATCGATAGCTCCTTTAGCCCCGGCCAGGGAATTGGCCACCGCCATCCCCAGGTCACCATGGCAGTGAATCTCAATGGCCATGCCGGTGTTTTCCGCCAGCGCCTTGGTGGTTTCATAGATGGTGAAAGGGTTATCATAACCAAGGGTATCACAGTACCTCAGTCTATTGGCCCCGTGTTCCTTAGCAGCCAGGCCGAATTTAATGAGGAAATCCAGGTCTGTCCGGGAGGCATCTTCGGCATTGACACCAATGGTCTCAGCGCCAAGAGTCCTGGCGACATCAACTGCCTGGGTCATGTCGTTTAGGATATCATCCTTTTTCTTTCTACCCTGAAATTTGCCATTAATCATCTGGGTTGATGTAGATATCGAGAGGTTGAGATGCTTGATGTCAGGTACCAACTTAAACGCGGTCTCGACATCACTGGCAATGGCTCTTAGCCATCCTTCCAAGCGGATGGGTTGGAGGACTCCCATCTCGGCCAGTTCCAGGTTAGCCTGCAGGTAGAGGGTTTCGTGCTTGGTGGTGGGAAAGCCAAACTCGGACTGAAAGACGCCCAACTCATTAAGGTAAACGTTGATTAAGGTCTTTTCCAGCTTGGACAAGCCGAGTTTTGCCGTTTGAACTCCATCTCGGTTGGTTACATCAATAAAATAAATCTTGGGCATATGCCTCTTCTCCTGCTGGATTTTGGTAAGCGTGGTTCAGGTAGGAAGATGTAATATCTAATAATATCATATGTTTACTGTCTTGGGCAAGTATATTTAGGTTCGAACTAGCTTCTTCTGTTTGACACCCAATTGGGAGGGGTGATAGATTAGAGATAAAGTAGCTGGTTTCTTGTTGACTAGATGGGTCATGAATGTTGGTGTGTGCAAAATTAGCCTTCGCTTACCGGGAAATTTGTCGCTCAAGGGTAAGCGGCAGGTATTGAAATCGATTACTAGCCGGGTCCGGAACAAATTTAATGTTTCGGTGGCTGAGGTTGATAACCACGACCGTTGGCAGCTGGCGACCATCGGAATTTGTTGCGTGAGTAACGATAACCGCTATACTAACGAAGTCCTGTCCAAAGTGGTGGATTTCGTCATTAATAGCCGATTTGATGTAGAGATACTCGATTATGAAATTGAGATTCTACCAGTTTAGTGAGAGTGAATTATCGTGGATACTTTGGCCTTCCTTTATCATCTTCAAACTCAAGCCACCTATGCTGGTCAGATTGCCCATATCGAGCATATTCCACCCCGCCAGGCTACCTATGCCGAATTAGACCAACCTTTATCTGCCAAACTTCAAGAATGTCTCCGTAAACATGGTTTATTGCCTCTCTATGCTCATCAGGCGGAAGCGGTGAACAAGGCACGGCAGGGGGAAAACGTGATGGTGGCCACTTCAAGCGCCAGTGGGAAGACGTTGTGTTACAACATTGCCGTTGCCGAAGCATTTTTAGCGGAACCGGGGAGTCGTGCCCTTTACCTCTTCCCAACCAAGGCCCTGGCGCAGGACCAGCTGCGTGGTTTACACCAGCTATTTGCCCCTGAGCTATTTCAAATAGGGGAACTGGCTACTTTTGATGGTGATACGCCGCGGGAGGAGCGGTCTGAAATAAGAAAGCGCGCCAGGATAATCCTTACCAATCCGGATATGCTCCATATTGGCATACTGCCCAACCATCAATCCTGGTCAAGGTTTCTGCGCCACTTACGGTATGTGGTGGTGGATGAAGCCCATACCTATCGTGGTGTTTTTGGTTCCCATGTGGCTGGTGTGCTGCGTCGCCTGTGCCGTCTGTGCCACCTTTATGGCTCGACGCCTCAATTCATCTGCTGTTCGGCGACGATAGCTAACCCCGGTGAACATGCCGAAGAACTGGTCGGTCTGCCTTTTGCGGTGGTGGATAGTGACGGCTCACCTCACGGCGGCAAGGACTTTGTCTTCTGGAATCCTCCAATCCTGGATAAGGCGAAGAGTCTTCGGCGCAGTGCTAATAGTGAAGCGACCAACCTGTTCACCGAGCTGGTCAGTCGTGATATTCGCACGCTAACCTTTGCTCGTACCCGCCGCCTGACCGAGCTTATTTACATCTACTCACAGCAGCGGTTAGCCGAAGTAAGCCTCGTCCGTTCCGAGCAAATTAAACCCTACCGGGCTGGTTATCTCCCGCAGGAGCGGCGGCAAATCGAGCAGGAGCTTTTTAGCGGTCAACTTACCGGGGTGGTGGCCACCAATGCTTTGGAGTTGGGCATAGATATCGGTGACTTAGATGCTACGGTGCTGGCTGGCTACCCGGGAAGTATTGCCAGCACCTGGCAGCAGGCGGGAAGGAGCGGCCGAAGTCAAGACGAATCGCTGAGCTTTTTGGTGGCGCTGGATAATCCTCTGGACCAGTATTTTATGCGTCACCCTGATTCCTTCTTTCAGAAGAGCTTTGAGAATGCGCTGGTTAACCCAAGCAACCCTTATATTTTGAGAGCGCATCTGTTATGTGCTGCCTGGGAATGTCCACTAGATAGTGAGGATGAAAAAATCTTTGGTGCTGCCTTGACTCAGGAAAGGAAGGTGCTGGAGGAGCAGGGCATACTCAAGGAACGCAATCAGAAGTGGTACCTTTCCCCGGCGATTGCCTACCCGGCTCAGGCGGTTAATATCCGTTCTACTACGGGTCAGAACTTTGCTGTGATGGATACCTCAACCGACTCACTACTGGAGACAGTCGAGGCCAGTGTCGCTCTCTTCCAGATACATCCGGGAGCGATCTATCTGCATCAGGGAGAGTCCTATCTGGTCACCGAGCTTGACCTGGCTAATCGTACTGCCTACGCCGTACCGACGACAGCCAATTACTATACCCAGACGAAAGAAATTGAAGATTTACATATCGTGAAACTAAGCCGCGAGAAAAACTTGGGGCGGGTAAAGGTATACGTGGGTGAAGTGGAGGTTACCACGACCGTGGTCGGCTTCAAAAAGAAGGCACAATTCACCGAAGAGGTAATCGGGGAAGAACTGCTTGATTTGCCGCCCCAGTGTTTTTCCACGGTGGCGCTCTGGTTTGACCTGCCGCTGGAGGTCGTCGCTCGACTGGAGGAATCTCAACTCGATTTTGCCGGGGGATTACACGCCGTGGAACACGCCGCCATTGGTATTCTGCCCCTGTTTGCCCTGTGTGACCGCAATGATATTGGCGGCGTCTCTACCCCTCTTCACCCCGACACCGGTCGAGCCCAGGTATTCATTTATGATGCCTACCCCGGCGGTATCGGTATTGCCGAGAAGGGCTTTGACATGATAGCGCAATTATGGCAAGCTACACTGAGGGCGATTGCGGAGTGCCCGTGTCAGGAGGGATGTCCAAGCTGTATTCAGTCGCCCAAGTGCGGCAATAATAATCAGCCTCTGGATAAGAAGGCAGCTCAGATACTGTTGGAAGGATTGCTTGCCCGGTAAGAGAGGCTAAGCCTTGAAATTATACTTAAGGGAAGTTCTAGAGGGGTAAAGCCCCTCTATCCATAAATTCCCCTCTCCTTTGAAGGAGAAGGGACTAAGGGGGTGAGGTAGATAACTAACCTCTTTCAACAAGCCTTGAGGCGCAGTCGGGATACCTGGTTTGCCAAAGCAATGCATCTCTTTGACCGCCCGGCGGTTGGTGATGAGGTATGGGATGAGCTGGAGGAACTGCTGATTGCGGCTGATGTGGGAGTTAGCACCACGGAAAAACTTATTGAGAAAGTAAAACAGCGGGTGGTTAGAGAGAAAATTAACCAAGGGCCGTTGTTACGTGCTGTCCTGCAGGCAGAAATGGTCGATATCCTGAGAATTGATTATAAAGAAGAATCTATCAACATATCCTTACCCAGGGTTACGCTGGTGGTTGGGGTCAATGGTGGCGGCAAGACGACATCGATTGCCAAGCTTGCCCATAGCTTGAAGAACAGGGGCAAGAGCGTTATCCTGGTGGCTGCCGATACCTTTCGGGCAGCGGCGATTGACCAGCTCAAGCGCTGGGGAGAAAGGGTGGGGGTAGACGTTATTGCTCATCAGCCCGGGGCTGACCCGGGGGCAGTGGTCTTCGATGCCTTACAAGCGGCGCGCAGTCGGCAGGTTGAAGAAGTAATTATTGATACTGCCGGCAGACTGCATACCAAGTTTAACCTGATGGAGGAGCTTAAGAAGATTAAGCGGGTGGCGGCCAAGTATGATGCTACCGCACCCCATGAGGTAATCCTGGTACTTGATGCGGCCACCGGCCAGAATGGACTTACTCAAGCCAGATATTTTACCGAGGCGGTAGGCGTGACCGGTATCTTTTTGGCCAAGCTGGATGGCACTGCCAAGGGTGGCATCGTGCTGGCTATTGGTGACGAATTGAAAATTCCAATCCAGTTCGTTGGTGTTGGTGAGCGGTTGGAGGATATGGCTCCCTTTAATGCCGAGGCCTTCGTCGAGGCACTCTGCTCCTGATTTTTTAAAGGAACGATGATTACCATAAGTATAGACCCGGTAGCCTTCACTATTGGACCCATTGCCGTCAGGTGGTATGGCATTATGGTTGCCCTGGCGATTCTGACCGTCGTCCTGTGGGCAGCGCGGGAGGTCAAACGGGGTGCCAACATTTCTTATGATACTTTGTTTACCGCAGCGCTGGTTGGTATTCCCTCTGGGGTGATATTAGCCAGATTGCTCCATGTCATTGATGGCTGGGAATACTACAGTCAGCACCCGGGGCAGATAATTGGCGGTGGTGGTCTCACCGCCTATGGGGCCGTCTTAGGTGCCGCCCTGGGTATCTGGATTTACAGTCGATTTAGCCAGTTCCAGTTTAGCTATTTTACCGATGTGGTAGCGCCCGGTGTCATTTTATCTCAGGCGGTAGGCAGGGTTGGCTGTATACTAAACGGTTGCTGCTACGGGTTGGAAACTTCCCTGCCGTGGAGCGTTGTCTATACCCACCCCGATAGTCTTTGTCCTCTGGGGGTAGCCGTGCACCCGACTCAAGGGTATGAGATGCTCTGGAATTTGCTCGTTTTTGGCGTGTTACTCAAATTAAGGGGACGGCTCAAGCCTGACGGTTCGCTGTTTCTGGTCTATCTCAGTCTATACTCAGTGTACCGCCTCGGTGCTGATTTCCTGCGCGAGGGGACACCCTTTCTCTTTGGCTTACATCAGGCTCAGGTAATCGCCATAATCGTCTTAGCCATCGCCATTCCCTTATTGGTCCTGAGGACACGGTGGGTGAGGGCGGCAGAATAATGCGTTTGAATTTGAAACCGCCTCAGGTGTTCTACGGGTGGTGGATTGTTGTCGCCTGTTTTGCCATCGCGCTGTATATGGCTGGGGTTGTCTTCTACGGGTTCACCGCTATTTTTGAGCCTATAGCGGAGGAATTTGGCTGGAGTTATACCCAGATTTCCATTGCCGCTTCAATACGGGGCCTGGAAGTAGGTCTTCTGGCGCCCGTTGTCGGCATTCTGGTTGACCGCTGGGGGCCAAGAAAGCTGATTTTTGGTGGGCTACTGATTACTGGTCTGGGCCTAATTCTCCTCAGTCAAGTTACCTCCGTCGGTATGTTTTACGTATCTTTTATCCTGATGTCAATTGGTATTAGTAGCTGTGGTCTTTCAGTGACGGTGACAGCGGTGGCTAACTGGTTCCGCAGAAGGGTAGGCCTGGCTACCGGCATCATGATTTGCGGCTATGGCGCTAGCGGCGTCTTGGTTCCGGTAATGGTTAGCCTTATTGACACTTACCAATGGCGGACGGCAATGATTATTCTGGCGCTGGGTATGTTGGTGATATGTCTGCCGCTGTCGCTGGTAGTACGGCACAAGCCGGAGCAGTACGGCTATCTACCGGACGGTGAAGAAAGTGGCACGGCAATAGCGGCGGAAAGGATGATGTCACCACCGGAGAGTGAAGTCAGCATTAGCACCAGGCAGGCGTTGAAGGCACCTGCCTTCTGGTATATTACTCTGGGATTACTGCCCCAGTACATTGCGGTACCAGCGGTGATTACTCATGTGATGCCTTATCTCAGCAGTATTGGCTTTACTCGGGCAATGTCCGGTTTAGTCGCCACGGCCATCCCGCTGTTAAGTATTGGTGGCCGCTTTGGTTTCGGCTGGCTGGCGGACAAATATGAGAAAAAGCGGCTCTCAGCAGTCGCTCTTCTCCTGTTTATGCTGGGACTAATCTGTTTTGAATATACATCGGTAGGATTAGTCGGGCTACTGGTGCCTTTCCTTATCCTTTTCGGGGTCGGTTACGGGGGGAACGTAACCATGCTCGGGGTTTTAGTGAAGGAATACTTCGGCCTGGGCAATTTCGGTACCATCATTGGGCTGATGTGGGGCATTTTGATGCTGGGGAACATGGGTGGGCCGCTCATAGCCGGCTGGGTGTTTGACCAATGGGGCAATTACCAATGGGTATGGTTGGCATTTGCTGGGCTGACGATTATCGGCGCCATCATTATGATGGTGACGCCTTCAGTCAGCAACACGACCCAAGCCAAAGATAGGGCATCTTAAATTGCATCTTTGCGGCACAGTTCAGGAGTTCTATGCCTACAGCCTATCTTTCAGGTCTTTGCGGAGGAGGACATGCCGCCAGTTGCCTCCCGCAGACCGCATCTCCTTTATTCTGGGGATA
Source organism: Dehalococcoides sp. (assembly GCA_030665795.1). The sequence goes on along the minus strand of DAOUZD010000005.1, from coordinate 4,917 downwards.
TATTTTATCAAGGGGAGCAGCAGTATGCCGATGGAAAAAACGATTAGTTCCGGTGAATGATATTTTAGCCAGGCGGTAAAAGGGAAGGCAAGGAAAGCGATACTGTAGCTGAGGGTGGGGTAGCGCGTTAGCAGCAGACTAATTCCGAAAATGGCAGCGTAAAAAGGGATGCCCCAGGGCATAATGAAGGCAAGGATGCCAATACAGGTAGCGCCTCCCCTCCCACCACGGAACTTGAGGAACACCGTGAAGCCGTGGCCGGCTACGGCAGCGGCGCCGGCAAATAGCTGGGCTACCACTGGTACTCCCAGCCAGCGGGCCAAGGCAACGGCGGCGGCTCCCTTCCCGATGTCTATGGTCAGAACCAGGAGTCCCTCAACAAAGCCGACTTGGTAAAACACATTCATAGCGCCCATGCCTCGGCTGCCTACTTTGCGGATATCTATCCCTTTGCGGAGACGGCCGGCGATATAAGCCGAAGGAAAAGAGCCGATTAAGTAGGCACCGATTATGGCGATGGCAATAAGAAATATTTGATTAATCATACACAATAACCTCAGGCAGTTTGCTTTGCTGGGGTAAAGTCCAGTATATTGAGCCTGAGTGTCTCCTCTCCACGCCAGCGGTCTATTTCTAAATTATAGACAATGTCAAGCGGTGAGGCTACTTCAGCCAGATAGTTGCCTAGCCTGAAGCCTACCCCATCCCATCTGGTGCCACCCTGCTTCAGTTTTAGCCTCAAGTGCTCGCCACCATTGCCCATCGTGCGGCAATCAATCACCTCTACCCGGCGGCTGAGGAAGGTAGGCAGCGGATTACCCCGGCCAAAGGGAGCTAACTGCTGCGTTATCTGAAAGGTATCGCCGCCAAGGTCAGGCAGGGCAACCTCGGCGTCAATATCCAGGCGGGGACGGAGGTCAACTCCGGCGAGCTGGGTGGTGGCTAGTTGGAGCAGTGATTCTTGCAGGCGGGCTAAATTCTTGGTCGGCAGAGTAAAACCGGCCGCCTGCGAGTGCCCACCAAACTGAGATAGCAGGCGGCGGCATTGGTTCAGGGCAGCGATAATATTGAACTCAGGAATACTGCGACAACTGCCGATACATATTTTCTCACCGCTTTTAATAACAATGGCCGGGCGGTAGAATTCCTCAGACAGTCGGCTGGCGACCAGTCCGGCAATGCCGATAAAATAATCCTTATCACTGGCGACCAGCAGTGGTGAGATTCCCTGTGCCAGCACCTGCTCTCTAGCCCTGGTTAAAGTGGTGGCGGTTAGTTTTTGTCGTTCCGTGTTTTTTTGCTCCAGCCATGTCGCCAACCGGTGTGCCTCCTCTGGCGAGTCGGTCATCAGTAATTTATAGCTGGTCATGGCGTGTTCCAGTCTGCCGGCGGCATTTAAGCGCGGGGCGATGACCCAGGAGATACTTTCGGCATCAAGGCTGCCGATATTTAGTCCGGCCTGGGTTATTATTTCTTTAATGCCAAGGCGGGGAGTAGCGTTAATTAGCTTCAGTCCCTCTTTAACCAAATAGCGGTTTTCTCCCAGTAGCGGCGAGATATCAGCTACGGTACCCAGGGCTACCAGGTCCATTAGCTTAGCAAGATGCTCTTCTCGACCAAGGCTCTGGAACAAGGCCTGTAGCAGCTTGAAAGCCACGCCAGCACCGGTTAACTCGGAGAAGGGATAGGTTGAGTTGGGTAGCTTGGGATTAACAATGGCAATCGCTGGTGGGATTTCGGGTAGGGGAGTATGATGGTCGGTAATAATGATGTCGAGCCCCATCCTTCGTGCCTTCTTAATCTCGGGCAGGCTGGTAATGCCGCAATCAACGGTGATGACAAGGCTGACGCCTTGCTGGTAGAGGCTTTCTAAAGCGGCCTTTTTCAGTCCGTAGCCTTCGGTCAGGCGATGTGGAATGTAGGGGATAGCCCTGCCACCAAGAGCGGAAAGCCCTTGGACGAGCAGGGCGGTGGCGGTGATGCCGTCGGCATCATAGTCCCCATAGATAGCGATGTTTTCGTTGGAGAGCAAAGCCTGATAGATTCTGGCTACTGCCTGATGCATATCGGGTAGCAGAAGAGGATTGTTGGAAAGACTCTCATCGCTGGACAGGAAGGATTGTAATTGCCGCGGTTCTCTGAGACCACGGTTGTAGAGAAGCTGGATGATTAATGGAGGAAAACCTGAGTGGATAAGTAAATGTTTGTCTGGAACCGGTGGCAGCAGATTCCAATGACAATGGCTCAAGTTTATGCCTCAGAATATTCTCGGAAAATCAAAACTGAATTGTGGCCGCCAAAACCAAAGGAATTAGAAAGGGTAGTGGTAACCTTGGCCTGGCGCGCCGTATTGGGCACGTAATCTAAATCGCATTCCGGGTCAGGGTGAGCAAGGTTGATGGTCGGCGGGATGATACCGTTCTGGATAGCCATAATGCAAATTAACGCCTCAGCCGCTCCGGCCCCACCGATAAGGTGTCCTAGCATTGACTTGGTGGAACTTATCGGAACCCGGTAGGCATAATCACCAAAAACGGTTTTTAGGGCTCTGGTCTCCATGGCGTCATTTAGTTGGGTAGAAGTACCATGAGCATTGATGTAATCGACTTCTGTGGGAGTAATTCCTGCCTTGTTCAGTGTTCTTTGCATCGCTTTGGCGGCGCCCTCACCTTTTTCCAGTGGCTGGGTAACGTGATAGGAATCAGCCGTGGCGGCATAGGCCGAAATTTCGGCCAGAATATTGGCGCCCCGTTTTTGGGCATGCTCAAGATTTTCCAGGATAAGTACGCAAGCCCCTTCACTAATGACAAAGCCATCACGTTCGGCATCAAAAGGACGGGAGGCCAGTTGCGGCGCGTCGTTTCTGGTTGAAATGGCTTTCAGGGCATTGAAGGCAGTAATACCTACGGGATTTATGATTGACTCGGTACCACCTGCAAGCATAACCGGAACGTCACCATGCTTGATAATTTCATAGGCAGCACCGATGGCATCCGAGCCACTGGAACAGGCAGACATGGTGCAGAAGTTCGGTCCCTTAATCCCCAGCACGATTGATACCTGAGCAGCGGCGATATCAGCAATCATCATTGGGGCCAGGAACGGGCTTACCCGGTCGGGTCCTTTTTCCAGTAGCACCTTGATTTGTTCAAATAAGGTGGTCAGCCCACCAATACCGCTGCCAATAATGACGCCGATGTCATCATCATTAAGGTGATTAATTTCCAGTCGAGACTGTGCCACCGCTTCGCGGCAGGCGGCTACCGCCAGCTGGGCAAAGCGGTCCATGCGGCGGGCATCTTTGCGGTCAACGTAATCAGTGGGCTCAAACCCCTTTACCTCACCGGCAAACTTGGTCTCCATGGGCTCAGCGTCAAACAAGGTAATATAATCAATCCCGGACTTGCCGGCGATAAGACCTTCCCAAGTGGTGGCAGTATCCAGACCGAGAGGACTGAGAATGCCCATCCCGGTAATGACGACTCTATTATTGAAACCGTTTATTGGCTTTACCTCCTGAGTACAGTATCCTTTTACGGAGTTTAACTAATTTTTTACCATAATTTCCGATTATTTGCAAGTGAGTATCAGCTTTGACCGACGGCAAACTGGACAGTATAATGGCATTTGGGATGAATAGAATAAAAAGAGCAAAGGTCGCCTTCGATAGCCTGGGCTGTAAGCTGAATCAAGCGGAGACAGAGTCTTTAGCCCGGCAGTTGGCTGAGGCAGGATATGAGCTGGTACCATCGGCGGAGGAAGCTGATGTCTATATCCTGAATACCTGCACGGTAACTCACATTGCTGACCGTAAGTCCCGCCACCTGCTCCGCCAGGCTCGTCGTCGGACTCCTGATGCCCGGCTGGTGGCGATTGGCTGCTATGCGGAGCGGTCGCCTCAGGAACTGGCTCAGATTGATGGGGTTGACCTGGTTATAGGTAACGAGCAAAAACCACATCTGCTGCGGCGACTGCGAGAGTCCGGTTATCTGGGTTCTCCGCTCTCTACTCGGACCAGCCATCATTATAATGGCTGCCGGACTCGCGCCTTTATCAAAGTTCAGGATGGCTGCCATAATTTTTGTAGTTACTGCATTGTGCCTCTGGTGCGGAGGAGGGAGGAAAGTGTGCCCGCCAATCAGGTTGTTGCCGAAGTCAGGCAGCAGGTGGCTGATGGTGGCAAAGAGGCGGTGTTGACCGGAACTGAAATTGGTTCGTATGGTGGTGAAGGGGTTAATCTGAAGGGGTTACTGGAGCGCATTTTAGCGGAAACTGATATTACCCGGTTAAGACTGTCTTCACTACAGCCTCAGGAAATCCCCCCTGAGCTTATCAGCTTATGGCAGGATAGCCGTTTGTGTCCCCATTTCCACCTGTCCCTCCAGAGCGGGAGTGATACCGTGCTCGGGCGGATGAAGCGGCGCTATACTATTGCCGACTATCAGCGCGCCGTGGCGCTGATTCGGGAAGCAGTGCCGGAGGTAGCCATCACCACCGATATTATCGCTGGTTTCCCCGGTGAGACTGAGGCGGAATTCCAGGAGAGCTATAATTTTTGTCAGCAGGTGGAATTTGCCCGCATTCATGTCTTTCCCTACTCACCGCGCCGGGAAACAGAAGCCGCCCGGATGCCCCATCAGGTAGCGGACAAGATTAAAAAGCAGCGGAGTCAAAAGATGCTGGCGCTGGCTGAGGAAAGCGCCCAAAACTTCCGCCGGCGCTTTTTAGGCAAAACTATGCCCGTATTATGGGAGAAGCAGACGGGCGGTATCTGGTCTGGCCTCACCGGTAACTACATCAAAGTCTATACTGAGAGCAGCGAGGATTTAACCAATAAGCTGGTGCCAGTAAAGCTGGAGAGAATTTGGAAAGATGGGGTGTGGGGGATTAAGAGCGAGAAAAATAATTATAGAAGAG
>DAOUZD010000075.1 GCA_030665795.1 Dehalococcoides sp. | reverse complement strand
CATGGCTTCAAACAGGGAGATGTGGGAGTAGTTTTTACCCGCCTCAATCTTGGGCAGGTAATGGAAGCCGAACTGGTTAGCTTTACTGGCGGCATCACCGTACCACGCTTTGAGCAGGCTGACCACGTACTTGGGGGTGTGTTGCCACCAGTTAGCGCTCTTGGGGTCGTTGCTCTTGGGGGTAACCCGCTCCAGGTACTTGTCAAGGGAGGTGTCAGTATTTAGCGGCACTTTCAGGTAGCCGGGGAGAATGTGGAAGAGCAGGCAGTGGTCAGTGGAGCCCTGTACGTTGGATTCACCTCGCATGGCGTTGATGCCACCACCGGCGAGGCCAATGTTGCCCAGTAGAAGCTGTAAGATACAATAAGAGCGGATATTCTGGGCACCGTAGGTATGTTGGGTGGTGCCCATGGCATAGAGTATGGTGCCTGACTTGCCTACCTGGCCGGTAGCGGCAAAGGTCTGGCAAATCTGCAAAAAGGTATCCACGGGAGCGCCGGTGACGCTGTTCACCATCTCCGGAGTGTAGCGGGCAAAATGTCCTCTCATGATTTGGAAAACGCAGTTCGGGTCTTTGAGGGTCAGGTCTCTCTTGGGGATACCCTTATCATCAAGCTGGAACTGCCAGCTAGATTTATCGTATTTTCTTTTGTCGCCGTCAGTTTCATTGTGGCTACCGGCATAACCGGAAAATAGCCCTTCCAGGTCGGCAGGTCCCTTGAAATCGGGATTGATGAGGTAAGGAGCGTTGGTGTATTCCTTGATGTAGGTCATATTATAGTTGCCGGGATTATGGTCAATATCATCGAGGACATATTTAATCATGCCGTCGATAAAAGCGATGTCGGTTCCTGAGCGTAACGGGCAATAGATATCAGCTTTAGCGGAGGTTCTGGTGAATCTGGGGTCAACGCTGATAAGCTTGGCCCCTTTCTCTTTAGCTTCAGTGATGTGGCCAAATGCGGCCGGGTGATTCTCAGCTGGATTAGAGCCGATGGCAAATATGGCATCAGCATTTGCGATGTCATTCCAGTGGTTGGTCATGGCCCCGCGGCCGAACGTTTCCGCCAAACTGGCGACGGTGGGGGAATGTCATATACGGGCGTGATGTTCGAGATACACCAGACCGAGGGCCCGGGTTAGCTTCGAAAGGAGGTAGCACTCCTCATTATCTAAAGCGGAACCTCCCAGGTTGGCGATGGCTTCGGTGCGGTTTACCAGCTTACCACCGCTGTCCCTCTCGATGAAAGAAGCATCCCTGGTGTCCTTAATCCGGCGAGCAATCTCAGTTAATGCCCAGTCCCATGAGGTTTCCTCCCAGTCAGTGCCACCGGGACGCCGGTATAGAACTTTGCTCAGGCGCCATGGATTATCGGCAGAGAGCTGTCGCATTGAAGCGCCCTTGGCACAACCAGCACCACGGTTGATGGGATGGTCAGGGTCACCTTCGATGTTCAGTACTTTACCGTTCTGGGTGGCGATAATAAAGCCGCAGCCTGAGGCATCATAGGGACAAATGGTGCTTTTTTCGCCGAGTCTCTTTTTGAGAGGCAAAAATTCAGGGGGTCCGGCTCGGGCTACGTCAGGGTCGAGCGCCCCAAGCAGAAAGATACCACCTATTCCGGCTCCTGAGGCTTTTAGGAAATCTCTTCGGCTTAGCTCCATAATACCTCCTCCTTCAATTGAGTACCTGAAAATTCATTCTTTTAAGTTAGCTTACATGACCGGTCACCACATAAAAAAGGGGGAACTTTCCCCGCTTCCAGATTATTAATCAATAACGACCGAACGATGAAGGTATTTCATTGTTCGGCTTGCAGTATAATATAATTAAAAATCCTTGTCAACTCCCTGCTGTTTAATTTCAAGGATATTTTTGGGCATGAGCTACTGATATCTCAGGTCAGACAAGTCAGAAACGGTTGGGCGGCGGCAGCCATGGCTACGGTCAAAGTATCGGCCTTCGCCGCAGCGTCTCCTTTAAGCTCAGGGGTGTAACCTTCGGCCTCACTGCCTCTCATGTCAAGAGTGTTTAATAATACGGACTAGCGAAGAATGGTTGGAACCCGTTGGCCTTAAAAAAATTGGTGGAGACTTGTCTGACTTTACCCGGGCATTCTCAGAGTTACCGTAGTGCCGGCACCTACCTCAGATTGCACTGTCAGCGCAGCGCCAACTAAGCGTGCTCTTTCCTGCATTCCTATTATACCCAACTTCCCCGATAGGGCTAGGTCACTCGTCCTTTGCGGCATGTCAAACCCTCGGCCGTTATCGCTTATGCTCAGGGTCAAGGCACCATCAGCAAAATCTATGGTCATTTCAACTTTTGAGGCCTTCGAATGTCGCCTTACGTTACTTAGTGCTTCCTGAGCAATGCGAAAGAGCACTAACTCCTCCTCTTCCGGAAGGCGCTGTTTTTCACCGAGTACATTGACCTTGGTCACTATCCCTGAGTATTCGGTAACATCAGAGGCCAGCCACTCCAGCGCCGGTAACAGTCCAAGGCTATCCAATGCGGCTGGACGTAGGTCCTGACTTAAACGGCGGACCTCTCGTATGATATCATTAGTCTGCTGCCATATTTTCTCTAGTTGGTGGCGGTAGTCCTCTGGCAGTTCCTTATCACTCGAAGCCAGAGTGTCTAGCTGGCGGGAAAGCACTACTAGAGCCTGGACGGTCTCATCGTGTAGCTCATGGGAAATGCGCTTTCTTTCTTCTTCCTGAGCTTTGGTAACCTGCTGTAAGTAGAAACGGAGATTTTCCTGCATTTGTTTTTGTTCAGTAATATCCCGGGCAATGTGCTGAAACGCTACCGGTTTACCTTTGTCAAAGACCGAACTGGTTGCTAACTGGAGAACTGCCTCGCTTTTATCCTTCCTGATTAGGTGTTGCTCATAAGGTTGTTCCACAGGTTCGTTTTTCAGCAGCCGGCTCCGAATCTGGCGAGCTAGATTGAGACTTTCCTCAGAGAGGAAAGTCTTCACGTTCATTGTGGTCAGCTCTCCGACGCTGTAGCCACTAAGTTTCTCGGCCGCCTTATTAGCGGTTATAAAATTGCCGTCCAAGTCATGAAGCCAGATAGCATCATTGGCGTTCTGAAATAGCTGCCGATATCTCTCTTCAGATGTCTGTAGCTCCTGATGAGCAACCTCCAGCCGGGTACGGTACTCTCGCTCCTTACGGAGCGAGGCAAAGCTGACGGCTAATACATTGCCAGCGATGAAAACGGCAATGGTTTCAAAAAGGGCATCTTTTGGATAGAGCGAAATAAAGATGACGCGGGGTAACATTAAGGCAATGGCTGCTAGCGAAGTGAGGAAAGCGCCTCTCCAGCCAAACAGGAAGCCAGCTAAGACGATAGGTGCCAGATAGAGGATTCTCTCAAAGGCATGTCGGGTTACGCCGAGGTCGGACATTATGGGTATGAAGAACGGCGGAAGCTTGAGCAATTCATGATAGTGGGGAACCGAAAGAAGCACGAGCAAGACGAGGATAAACCAGAAACCCGGCCTACGAGTTACCTTTGTCAGCCAGTCTATCGACAAATAGTGTGCCACGTCTATACCTCGGGTATTCCACAAAGTGCTAGTTTTCAGGGTACATCATCAAGGGTAACCCAGCCCTCCTTTATGGCACGCACCACCGCTTCAGTCCTTGAGCTGACCTGCAGTTTGTTAAAGATATGGCCCAAGTGAGCTTGAATGGTACGTAGACTGAGACAAAGCTCGGCGGCGATATCCTGATTGCTTAAGCCTCGGGTTGCCAGCTTGAGAACGTCCAGCTCTCGTTTGCTCAGAACCTCTGATGGTGCTTGCCTTGTCGGCTTGCCAGAAGTGGGCACAAAATGGTTTAGCGCCTTGCGGGCAATTACCGGGTGAAGGACCGATTCTCCAGCATGTACCTGCCGCACTGCCTCAATTAGTTCATGGCCACGAACACTTTTCAGCAGGTAGCCAGTCGCCCCGGCTTCCAACAGGCTGAAAACGAATTGGTCATCGTCATAGGCGGTGAGTATCAACACGGCTATGGTAGGATAAAGCGTCTTAATCTGCTTGGTGGCCTCGATGCCATCAAGTTTAGGCATAGCGATGTCAATGATGGCAACATCCGGCCTGGGGTTGCCAGCTAGTCTCACCGCTTCTTCCCCATCGGCAGCCTCACCAACCACTTCTAAATCCGGTTCCTGCTCTAAAATCCGGCGAGTGCCCTCTCGCACTACAGCGTGGTCATCAGCAATCAGAATCTTAATCTTACCCAAGTGACCCTTCTCCTCTCTTAGTTATCTTTATGATACCCCTTTTTGGCTAATGTCTCAACTCAGCAGCAGGTTCACTATGTACGCGGTTATGCTACCAGGGTGGGTAAGCATAATTACCTAATCCTAAACGGCTACAAATAAGTGTAAAGAGCAATGTCAAGGCGGGCGGTTTAAGTATTTCTGGAGGTCAAAAATAGGTATCAAGGCGGAAGTTAGCCGCATCAGCCGAGTGGTAAGCTGATAATGGAGATTAGAGGAAGGGTGAGAGGAACGATAAACTGAAAAAGGAGGGCTAATAAGATGGAGTGGCAGATTATAGTGGCTCTAGTGCTGGCAATACCTATCCTGCTTATCCCGGTAGCATTCGTCTGGTACCTGAACACCGGTGGTATCTATGTCGCCATTAAGGAAGCACGAGGGAGACAGGCCGTCGGTGAGAAGGGGAAGAAGGTGGCCGCCAGAGGCTAAATAGCCTATTACCACGGGCAGACGAGAACATACCAGCCGGTAAAGGAAAAGAGGGGTTAGCAATGGAAAAAGATGTTCCTCAGTTAACCCCTCTTTTGGTGTGAAAAATATAAGCGGAAAGGAGTAGATGATTTGTGGAATTAAACCGCAGAGACTTGCTGAAGCCATGTGGGGCAAGTTTCGTTACCACAGCGGCTCTCAGTTTTCTCCCGGCCGTAACCTCTATGGTCACTTCCGATACTGATTCCGATGGGGTAGTTTGCCAGCTTTTTAGATTCAGAAACATGGCGCTACGCAAAAAGGCCTAGCCAGAAATCACCCGCCCCGAAAGAGCTTCTTTGTCTTTTCCCTAGATTATAATCTATAATACGAAAATAACTTTGCGAAAAGAAAGCTCAGCGGGAGTACGGGCATGGACACCGAATGGATTATTAGAATAGTCCTGTTCGGCATCGTTCATTGGATATTGGCTGGAATATTAATACAGGATTTG
>DAOUZD010000002.1 GCA_030665795.1 Dehalococcoides sp. | reverse complement strand
GCTATTAGAAATTCGGAGCAAGAGAGGATTGCCCAATTGCTCCGCGCCAAGTCAAAGGTAATGGTGGCTTTCGGCGCCTGTGCCTGCTTTGGCGGTATACCGGCGCTAGCCAATTTCACCAACCGAGCTGAGATATTCGAGCGGGCTTATGTAGAGGCACCGTCAAATGCCAACGCTGACGGCACCCTTCCCCAGACCTTAACCAAGGTTAATGAGGGTGAACTGGACTTACCTGAGTTCTTTGACACCGTACTAACCCTGGCTCAGGTAGTAGATGTGGAGTATTTTGTGCCCGGCTGCCCACCACCAGTAGACCTCATCCTTAAGACGGTAGACCTTTTTGCTACCGGTCAGTTACCTCCGGTGGGTTCAGTAATTGCCTCAGATAAGACGCTCTGTGACGAGTGTGACCGGACAAAAGAGGAGAAGAAGATAACCAAGATTTATCGCCCCCATGAGATTATCCCTGACCCCGAGAAATGCCTCTTGGAGCAGGGGATAATATGCTGTGGGCCGGTTACCAGGGGCGGTTGCGGTCTCCGGTGCATTAAAGCCAATATGCCTTGCCGCGGCTGCTTCGGGCCTCCACCAGGGATTATTGACCAGGGGGCAAAGCTGGTTAGCGCCATTGCCTCTATCTATCAAGGTAATGAGGAGGATGAGATTGCCAGGATGGTAGCCGAAGTACTCGACCCGGCCGGTACCTTCTACCGATTTGGGCTAGCGGATTCAATGCTAAAGAGAAAACACCTTCAACAACCTTTAGGGAGAGAAGAAAAGTGAAAAAGATTACTATTGACCCGATAACTAGGCTTGAGGGACATGGTAAGATAGAAATTTTTCTCAACGATGAGGGTGATGTTGAGAACGCCTATCTCCAGATACCAGAGCTTCGCGGTTTTGAGAAATTCTGCGAGGGAAGGCCAGTTGAGGAGCTGCCGAGAATAACGCCGCGCATCTGCGGGGTCTGTCCTGGAGCCCACCATATGGCATCAACCAAAGCAACCGATGCCGTCTATCACGTAGACCCGCCTCCAGCCGCCAAGAAGCTGAGGGAATTATTCTATTGCGCCCATATGATTCACTCTCATGTTGCTCACTTCTATGCTCTGGCTGCCCCCGACTTTGTCCTGGGGCCCACCAGCGACCCGGCACAGAGAAACATCCTGGGGTTAATAGCTAAGGTTGGTCTTGAGGTTGGCAGTGAAGTGATAAAACATCGTGCTTATGCCCAGGATATTCAGGCGGTCATTGGTGGTAAGGCGACCCACCCGGTGTGTGGTTTGCCGGGAGGGATGAGCAAGCCAATCACCGAGGAAGAGCGAAAAGACTTCGAGGAGAAGGCTAAATCATTAGTTGAGTTTGGTAAATTTGGCCTGAAGCTATTTGACGATTTGGTCCTGGCCAACAAGAAATACCTGGAACTGATAACCGGCGACATTTATACCATGAAGAGCTACTATATGGGCTTGGTTGATAGCAATAACAAGGTAAACTTCTACGAGGGCGATATTCGCGTGGTTGACCCTGAGGGGAAAGAGGTTGCCATATTCAAGCCGGCTGACTATCTAGACTATATCGCCGAGCACACTGAACCCTGGTCATATCTGAAGTTCCCTTTTCTGAAGAAAGTTGGCTGGAAGGGGATGGTTGATGGCAAGGAGAGCGGGGTTTATCGGGTGAACTCTTTAGCCCGGCTTAATGTGGCTGATGGTATGGCAACGCCTTTAGCTCAAGCCGAGTACGAGAGGATGTTTGCTACCCTGGGAGGCAAGCCAGTGCATGCCACACTAGCCTTTCACTGGGCAAGGCTAATCGAAATATTGTACGCTGCGGAGCATCTCCTGGAGCTTTGCCAGGACAGGGAGGTCACCAGTCTTGAGGTCAGGATTATTCCCACCGCCACTCCTGACGAGGGGGTAGGCATGGTTGAGGCTCCTCGCGGTGTCCTCATCCATCACTATCAAACGGATGAAAAGGGCATTGTTCAAAAAGTGAACCTGATTGTGGCCACGGTGATGAATAACCCGGCGATGAACATGTCGATTAAGAAGGCAGCCCAGGGGTTGATAAAGAAGGGGAAGGTGGTATCAGAAGGGCTATTAAATATGGTCGAGATGGCCTTTCGTGCCTATGACCCCTGTATGGCCTGTGCCACCCACACTTTGCCAGGGCAGATGCCGCTAGAGGTAGTGATCTATGACAGCGGAGGAGAAGTTGTGGAGAGGCTGAACCAGCACATGCGCTCAAAGCCAACTGGATTAAAAGTAACCGTAGTGTCGTAAACGGAAGGGACAATGAAAACATTGATCTTGGGGCTGGGCAATTCGATTCTCAGCGATGACGGAGTCGGCCCTCAGGTTGCCAAGGAACTCGAAGGTAGACTTGACCCGCAAGAGGTGACGGTCTTGGAGGGTAGTTTGGGTGGTCTGAGCTTGTTAGACCTACTGGCGGGTTATGACAGAGCCATTATTATTGACGCTATTGAGACCATAGGCGGCAAGGCGGGGCAGATTTACTGTCTTGACGTAGCCGCACTTGATGCCACTCGGCACGTTGCCTCGCCACATGATGTTAACTTCGCCACTGCCCTTGAGCTTGGTAAAAAGCTAGGCATAGCTTTGCCACAGAAGATAGATATCTTCGCTGTCGAAGTGACGGATACCGGCACCTTTGGTGAGAAATGCACACCCGAAGTGCAGAAGGCAATTCCTCATTGCGTCGAGATGATTATTCGTGAGCTGGAAGGAGGTCAGGATGCATAATTTGGCAATGGCTCAAGATATTTTGCAAGCAGCGCTTGCCGAAGTGGAGAAGAGCAACGTGCCGCATATCAAGGCGATCACTATCCGGATGGAAGACGAGCACTTTGCCGAGCCTGATGCGTTGCAGTTTTGCTTGGAGGCAGTGACCAAGGGAACCATTGCTGAGGGGGCACTGATAAAAATTGACCTTGTCGAAAGAACTGCTGAGTGCCCGCAGTGCGCTCTTGTCTTCCCGTTTGACCATCATTTTCCGATTTGCCCTCGCTGTGGCAACAGAAATCTAAAGATGCCAACGGCCGAGGAACCCGTCCAAGTCGTGCTAGAACTGGAGGAAGACTCTCTAAGGTGAGGTGAACAACTGGAGATGTGTGTTGCTATACCGTACAAGGTGCTTGAAATCAGAGAAAATTCTTGGGCAGAGATTGAGGTTGCTGGTGTTAGGCAGGAGGTAAGCCTACAGTTGCTTCCTGAGGTGAATGTTGGCGATTGGGTGCTAGTCAACCTGGGCTTCGTAATCACCAAGATTGAGGAGGATGAGGCTAAGGAAATAATGCATCTATATCAGGAGATAGCTGAGGCAGAAGATGGTTCTTTCATAGGACCAAGAGTGAATGAAAGGGGGGATAGCAATGAATGAAACCAAAGGTCATCTAAGCTGGGAAAAACACCGAAAAGGAGTTTACTTTGCCCTAGCAGTTGCTCTCATCAGCGGCTTTTCTATCTACATTAACAAGTTTGCCGTGATGGAGATGAAAGACCCGTTTATCTTCACCACCGTGAAGAACTTGGCGGTGGCAGCTTTGCTGTTTGCCTTCTTGATATTACCCAAGGCACTACCTGAGCTAAGGAGCCTTTCACGCAAACAGTGGCTAACCCTGGGGGTTATTGGCGGTGTGGGTGGTAGCATTCCATTTTTACTCTTTTTCTACGGACTGAGTCTAGGTACGGCGGTGAGTGTTGCCTTTATCCATAAGACCCTCTTCATCTGGGTTGCCATACTAGCTGTTTTCTTTCTTGGTGAGCGTCCAGGCAAATTTCATATAGCTGCCTTAATGATCTTAGTTGGGGGCAATATCCTATTACTGGGATGGCCGAAGTCCTGGCTCATCAGCGGAGGCGAGTTAATGATATTTATGGCCACCATTCTCTGGGCTATCGAGGCAATCGTTGCCAAAAGGGTGATGGGGCAAGTAAGCTCAAATGTGGCTGCTTTTGGGCGGATGTTCTTTGGGGCTATTATAATGCTCGTTTATTTGGCTTTGACCGGGAAATTAGGCACCATAGCCAGTCTCACCGGTCAGCAGTTCGGCTGGATAGTCCTGACTTCGTTGTTCCTTTTTGGCTATGTTTCCTGCTACTACGCTGGGCTGAAGCATGCTCCAGCCTCAATAGTGGCCAGCATCTTAGTGCTGGGTTCGGTCATCACCAGCCTACTCCATGCCATTTTTAATGCCAAGACGTATGCCTTGGAGCAAATAGTAGGCATGCTCCTCATTACCGCGGCTGTTTTGATGCTATGGTATATTGCACCAAGGGTTAGCCTGCGAAAGAAGGCTTTACCCATGGTTCCGGTGGAGAAGTGAGATGGTGATAGATGGAACTATTAAGTTCGCTAGATACGCTTTTATGCCCAATAAGCTGGGCTATTGCGGCAGCGACGGTAATAGGGCTCTTTTTGATTATTGCGCAGCTAGACACACTGATCCCGGGCTGGTTATCCTGCTGCGAAAGTTTGAGGCAGCCTATCCCTATCTTAAGTTGATTGCTAGTAGCAATTATATTTCTGACCCCTTTGATAGCCGCGTGGTGGAAGCCTACTGGCTCGGTAATGAGCTGCTCGACAGGGTTGACCTGGTTCAGTTCTACAATTCCCTGCGTGACCGGTTTGCTAAGCGATTAGACCCAAAGACCCTAGGTTACCTGCTGAGTAAGCCGCCACTGGGTGCCCGGCCTTTTCACAATTTCCATGTTTTTGATGTGCATAGTCGCACCGGCACACTTGACCATAGCTTGGATACCATGGAAAACTGTCGCATTGGCTGGGGCCGGGTTAAAGAAATAGAGGCAACCCAGTTCGCTGTAGAGTATCAACCGCTGGTACTGGAATGCGGTAAGCTAAAGCTGGGCGATTTAAGAGACAAAAAGGTGCTGCGCCAGATAGATGGCACAGGGTTTGTCACCAACTGCCAAGTCGGTGATTGGGTATCTTTCCACTGGGACTGGGCTTGCGAGGTACTGAGCCCAACGCAAGTGCAGAACTTGGAGAAGTATACCAGTTATCACCTTAAACTAGCTAATCAGACACTCTGACCCGTGAAGTGCGGGGGGTAAGATGCTTACGAATGATGTTGAGGAAACCGATTCTGTTTGTGGACGATGATTAATCTCGATATAAGGATTAACAATGGTATCATATCAAAGGAATAATCTTACAAGTTCTAGCCGGGTAAGGGAAGACGAAACGAAAAAGCCTACTTTCAGGTTATTCACCTTGCCCCTACTCCTTATATTTTGCACCCTGTTTTACTATTTCGGCGAACTGGTGGACTGGGTGGCGTGGGAAGCCTTACGCAAAGAATTCTTTTATGGTATACATGACATACACCGCCTCTTGTTCTTGGCGCCAATAATCTATGCTGGCTATGTCGGCAGAGTCAAAGGGGCAGTAATTGTTACTCTGTTGAGCTTCGCTATCTTTCTGCCCCGTGCTTTTTTCATATCTCCCTTTCCTGACCCAATACTCAGAACAGTGCTCTTTACCATAATCGCTGGTGTCATAGGTTCCCTTACCGGTATCATACGCAATGAGTCAGAACGGCGCAGATATCTTGATACTTTGTTGAGGAGCGAAAGAGATAAACTCCTAGGAATACTGGAGAGGATGGAAGATGGGGTCCTCATCACTGCCCCGGACTACAGGATACGTTTTGTGAACCCGAGTATGATAAGAGATTTCGGTGAGGGCGTTGGCTCTCATTGCTATGAGCATCTACATAACTTTGATACCCCGTGCCCCCAAGTCTGCAAACTGCCGAATGTGATAAATGGGGCAGTTGAGAGATGGGAATATACATTCCCAGATGGCAGAACTTATGAGGTGCTCGCTTCACCGTATCTTGATTCCGATGGGGTAGTTTGCCAACTTGCCATATTCAGAAATATCACGCAACGCAAAGAGGTCTAGCTGGAACTCACCCCCATTTCCCGAACCTCTCTAGCGTTATATTGGTACAACCCACGATTCAGTGATTCTTCTCGTTTTTGTTCTGCATAGATTACGCCAGATTATAGTAACCATATGTATCTTGAGAAATTACCTTAAAACCAGCATTAAGCTAGAAGGTTTAGAGTCACAGGCGGGGTAATCCGAGTCTTAGGCTAAGAGAAAAGTCGCTCCCTCTTCCTGAACAAACAGTTTATCCCTAGACCAAATGCCAGTCCGCTAAGATGAGTCTGTCATCAATACGTTCGCGGTTGACTCAGAGGCAAAGTTGGGAGCAGCCAGAAACTAGCATTAAGGCAAAGACAGAATACTATTGTGGAATTGGAGAGGTGGCTTGCAAAGAAGGATTGGCTCGCAATCAGAGCAGTGACAGCAAGCCGTCGTTAGCCGGATTGTTTCTTAGCCCTTTTTGGATTATCTTCTTAAGTCCACTGAAGAATTCATTTCTAATCTTTTCTATGTGTAATGCCTCATGATAATTGACCGAAGCCCTATCTTTTGTCATATATCTTTTTGGTTCGACTTGCAATACATACGAATTAATCTGTCTTTCCCAAAGCCATTCTGCGCATCCGAATCGAATGTATTCTAGGTCAATTATCGGGATTTTTCTTAGGTCGTGAAATAGTATCCTTCCTGAATCACTGTTTTGTATACATAGAGCTATATAGGCTATTCTGTATTTAACACTTGTAATACTATCCGAAATTGGCAAAGGCTCAATGCTTTTGGGGTTCTTTTGATTATTATGCAAAAAATGTCCATAACAGCTTTGCAAGGTAAAGCAATAAGACAGCTTTGAAAAACCGTTAATGATTTCAATTATAGGCACATCAGTAGCGTTGATATCTAGCCTGCTTAAGGATACTTGCCTTTGCTCATGGTAATGAGGATTATTAACAAAGTCTTTTAATTCTGTAAAAGTTTCCAATTGTACGATACCTACTCAGATGATTTTTATTCTGTTTATCCGGCTAACTATTAATTACGCGGCGAAAAAGCGGTATATCCCAAATTACCGCCTCTTGGAACACCCTTTGCTGAATTTGCCAATATACTATATGACTTGCTCGTTAATAGTCAAGGGGGAATGGTGATGGATTCGAACCACAGATATGTCCCTCAGGCTACCTGAATAGAATTACTTGCCTCTCCAAAGTTGCGATTACATTCCGTACGGGCACAGGTTCATCTCTCATTTTCGGCCAAGCAAACAAAACAGACAGGCCATATTTATTAGCCTGCCCTTTAAATTTCCTTGGTAGCGCATACCGGATTCGAACCGGTGATCTCCTCCTTGAGAGGGAGGTGTCCTAAACCCCTAGACGAATGCGCCATCAAATGAAGCTGGCTGGGGAAGAAGGATTCGAACCTTCCCTTACGGATCCAGAGTCCGCTGTCCTACCACTAGACGATTCCCCAGAACACCAAAATTATAGCCGTTAACCCAAGGTGTGTCAAAGGTATCCCTTACTTAATGATGGAAAGCTTGTAGCATTTTCCTGGTTCTAGAGCTTGGATACGAAGTGTAGCCCCATTAGCTAGTTGTAGTCGATGGGTGTCAAACCAGTTACGCAACCTGCTCTGAATGTAGACTCCACCATCTGGGTCACCTATACGCGTTCCTTTTGGGGCAGATGAAACGTGTGTCCTTACTGCACCCATATTTGTTTCTAGTACGAAGGGCAGTTTGTAGCCAGGGAAAAAGCGCCTCTTCCTCTTGGGTATAGGGATGAGATGATACCGCTGTGGCGTATATGGGTTTTGAATCTCTATATCTACGAACTTATCGACTATGGTATTGCCTTGCTTATCCAACTCTAATAAAGCTCTCAGTACTTCATTTGGTGTACTAAAAATTAATCCCGTGTCTATCGCTCTTTCCTTAAAAAGAGAGGAATAAAGGGGGTGAGGTTTAAATAATAATGGGGTTTGACATCCTCAGCTTAGATGTTTATGCTTGAATTACTTTAAGCAAGGGAGTCTTCATTTTGGTTGAGTTAGCTACTTTACTAGAAATGCTTAAAATTTCGTTTAATGACCTGTCTCTGCTGGAGCAGGCTATGGTTCATAGCTCCTACCTTAACGAGAATCCTAGCTACGTCCCGTTCTCCAATGAAAGACTTGAGTTTTTAGGTGACGCCATTTTAGGCTTTATCGTCGCTGAAAAGCTATATCAAGACTTCCCTGACCTTACTGAAGGTGAGATGACTAGGCTCCGCTCGGTTCTGGTGCGTCGAGATACCTTGGCCCGTCTTGCTAGAGACGTCCGACTTGGCGACTACCTCTATCTGGGAAAGGGCGAGGAGGCGAGTGGTGGGCGACATAAATCGGCTAACCTGGCGGGAGCCATGGAAGCGATGGTCGCGGCGGTTTTCCTTGACCAGGGTTTAACTATCACTAGAGAACTTGTCATAAAATTATTTGATGAGGAGCTGCAGAAGGTAATGAGGCAGGGCGCGGAGGTTGATTATAAATCACAGTTACAGGAACTTATCCAGTCCCGATATCAGTTAACCCCTGACTACCGGCTAATAGAAGCAACCGGGCCAGACCATGACAAAAGGTTTACCGTTGAGGTAATGCTCGGCGATACGGTGCTGGGCCGAGGTTCGGGAAAGAGTAAAAAAATGGCCGAGACTGAAGCCGCCCACTCTGCATTAGTACAACTTCCGGCTAACTTTACACAATAGCGCCGCTTTGCTAAACTGCAATTAGCCGTATCTGCGGTTCAATAGGCAAATAGAGGTGTCACTATGGGGAGACGCGATTACCGACATAGAGAACCAAAGAAGCTGAAAAAGGATACCAAGAAAATATCCCCAATTACTATCATACCAACCCCAGTGCAGATAGAAGTAATTAAGAAGGGGAAAAAGAAACGGGAAGAAACGGAGGAAGAAGAATAGCTGTTTATCAACACCTTTATCACACTGGAGAGCTAAAGGTTCGGGCGGAAAAAGCCAAGTCAATGCTTGCCGAATGCTGCCTGTGTCCTCGTCATTGTGGGGTTAATCGCCTCGGTGGCGAAAGTGGCAAGTGCCGTGTTACCGGTCAGACAATGGTTTCCAGCTATGGACCCCACTTTGGTGAAGAGGCGCCGCTGGTAGGCAGGTATGGTTCGGGGACTATCTTTTTTACCTACTGCAACCTGCGCTGTGTTTTTTGCCAGAATTACGATATCAGCCAGCTGGGCAATGGTAGTGCTGTGGACGGTGAAGAATTAGCCGGAATGATGCTTTCTCTCCAGGCAAAGGGCTGCCATAATATAAACTTGGTAAGTCCGACGCATGTCGTGCCTTATATTCTGGAGGCTTTGGAGCTAGCGGCAAGTAGGGGACTTTACCTGCCCCTCGTCTACAACACTGGCGGCTATGATTCTGTGGAGACCTTAAAGTTACTGGATGGAGTGGTTGATATCTATATGCCGGATATGAAATATTCTGATGAGAAGACTGGGGAGCAATTATCTGGGATAAAAAATTATCCGCAAGTAAATAGGGCAGCAGTCAAGGAAATGCACCGCCAGGTGGGTGACCTTCAGCTGGATGAACAAGAAGTTGCCCAACGTGGTCTGCTGGTGCGCCATCTCGTCTTGCCCAATCGTTTGGCGGGAACTGAGGCGGTGGTGCGATTCCTTGCTCAAGAGGTATCGACTAACACCTACCTAAACGTCATGGCGCAGTATCGTCCTTGTTACAAGGCTTTTGAGATACCGGAATTAGCCCGACCGGTAAACAGGCAAGAGTTCTCCGAAGCGATTGATTTGACTCACCAACAAGGCTTGTCTCGACTGGATAAACAGCAAATCTCGTTGCCACTAAGGCTCATCTTGGGCTAGATGCGGATAGAACGAGAAGCGTGATGGCTGATTTGATCTCGGTTCAGGCAACAGTTTACGGGCGTGTTCAGGGAGTTTTCTTTCGTGTTTTCGTTGCTGAGCATGCTCACGAGCTAAGTCTAACCGGTTATGTACGCAACTTGCCCTGGAGAGCGGTAGAGGTTGTGGCGGAAGGGGAAAGAAAGCAGTTAGAAAAGCTAATTAGCTACCTCAAAGTGGGATCAGCTGACGCCAGGGTGGAAAAAGTGGTCACCAACTGGTCGGAATATACTGGAAATTACTCTGGCTTCAGGATAAGACATTAATCAGTAGCCGGTCGCAGTCCGTAATACTGGTCATTCTTAAGCAGGCGGGATAATATCTCCTCCGAAGTGCGGGAGGTATCTCCACCACGCTGCTCACTTAACTTCTCTCCCAGTTCTTCCAGAGTAAGGGGCTGATTACCGTTAGCTAGAAAAAAGCGGAATATACTCTCTAAAATAGGTAATTGACCAGTAATAAACTCCGGTGCGTTACTGCAACAATTTTTGATTGCAGTTAGAAGTTCAGCTTCGGTAGGCTTTTTCCCCTCGGTACTAAACTGCTTATGGCACTTAGCGCACAGGGAGCTTTGAGCCAGGGTAGAAATTGAGCGATTATTCTGTTGAAACCAGCCCAAATCAATAAACCAACGCGGTTTTGGTTGGTCAGTGCTTACATCTTCTCTATCCACGAAACTACCTAAGTAAAATGTTTTAAGTCTCAAGGTCTACTTTAGCAGATTTAATCAGGTCAAGATATCCCATTTTAAGTCCCAGTGTCTCGGAGGCTTCACGGTCTACCTCATAGGGCTCATCAACGAGTATCTTACCATACTTCTCAACCTCGCCTTGGGTGGGGTCATCTTCACTGATGAATTTCTGTCGAGCTTCGATAATCCCCAGGTCGAAGGGGAGAGTGAAGTAGAGGTCAGCAATTACCTTATCGATTCCCAGGCTATATAAAGTGCCCCAGCCACCCGGTGTCTCATCACGATATTTGCTGCTCGGCAGCAGAGAAAGCAGGTTCATGAGGCTGAGACTGCCTCTCCCCTTAAAAATCTTTAAAGGGGCTACCGTTATCAAATAGTCGCTAGACAGGATAACATTGGGCACCCAGAAGGTCGGTACCGCTAAAGGCTTGGGTAACGGATTGTCTACCTCTACCCAGATGCAATCCTTTACATCTAGTGTCAACACCCGTGGGAAACTATAACCTAGGGCTTGATATATCGGGTAGATTGGTCCACCACCCGAGGTCCCTTCTAAAAGAAGAATATCGGCCTCACTAACCTGTCTGATACCTTCTATTATCGTCGACAGTATATTTTGACTGGTAGTTACCGGGTAGGCTACCGGGTAAGAGGCACTGGGTTTAATCAAAATACGTCGTGCCCGGGATACTACCCGTGGTGGTTTAAAAATAAATTCCGAAGCCTCAAAGATCAAGCTTGCCTCCTCAAAGAAATGCGCAGGCTTTTCACTTCTTTAGTTCCCTTTAGACCGGATACGATAGCGACCAAGGTTCTAAACAGCAGGTTCTTAACCGGTTTATTTAGCGGAATATAGGTGTCATTAATAAACAGGTCAACATCATCTTCCCGGCGTCGGTCTAGCATTGTGCTCACGATTAAATCGACTATCTTTGGCACTTCATTTCTCGAGAACTGTGGCACCGCTACCTTCAGCGGCTCGTCAGTAACTACCGCCAATAATTGCTCCGGTTGGCTTAATAACTCCTTACCTTGTTTTTTGCGGTGTACTTCAATTTTGGGATGGTTACTTTGCTTAAATCCTTCGGTCAGAATAAGGTCATAGTCCGAGCCAATAAATTGAGATAACTCTTGCGGACTTAAGTCATAAGCTATATTCTTAAAGACCGCCAGCTTGTGTACTGAAGTGACGGCAGATACCTCGCTGCCCGCTTGGCTGAATCGCCAGCTATCCTTGTTCACTATGTCAAGCTCAAAATCCTCAGCGGCGTGTTTAATCACGGCCACTTTGTAGCCCCGCTGCTTAAGATTAGCAATTAAGCCTTCAAGCAGGGTTGTCTTGCCTGATTCTGACTTTCCGACTATAGAGATAATTGGCGGCATATCGCATTTCCTAATAATTAACTGCTTAATTCCTCATTCCAGTCCAGCAGGATTACCTGGGCTACTTCTCCTGCCTTTATCTCTGTTTTATCTTCAGGGACAACCACCAATCCATTGGCCAGGCTCATCGAGGTTAGAATCCCTGAACCTTGAGGCCCGGTGAGTCGGGCAAAGTAGTTATCCCCTTGCTTTTCCACTATCGCCCGAGTGTAGACACGGCGTCCGTCAGTGTTAACAATCGCTTCTTCAAGCACGGCTTCTACCGTAGGCTTGGTCAAATTCTTTTTTCCCATCATCTTGAGAATCGCCGGGCGAGCCAATAGCTCAAAGGTGACCATGGAACTAACCGGGTTACCGGGTAGTCCAAGGTGGGGGATATTTCTGGTGGCACCGGTCCGGTCGACTCCCTTAATCGTGCCAAAAGCCAGGGGTTTCCCCGGCTTCATGCGGACGGTCCAGAAGGTGATTTCACCTTCTTTAGCCAAAACATCTTTTACCATGTCGTAGTCCCCCGCCGAGACACCGCCACTAGTTATCAGCATGTCAGCATCTGAACCCTGGCGGAGCCTGGCTATCAGTGAAGCCTCGCTATCTAAGGCGATACCAAGTATCTTTGGGATGCCACCGTAGCGCTGGACTAGGGCAGCCACGCTATAAGTGTTACTATTGTATATCTTACCCGCTGTTAACGGTTGGTTAATATCCACCAGTTCGTTCCCCGTGGCCAGAATTGCCACCACCGGGCGGCGAATAGCCGTCACTTTACTTCTGCCCAATGAAGCCAGGACCCCGACTTCGGCTGGTCTGATGACGCTTCCTTTCTTCAATACCAGCGAGCCCTTGGCGATATCTTCTCCAGCGCGACGAATGTTCAAACCGAGTTTTGCTTTACATAAAATACCTATTTCCTTAGAAGGTGACTTCTTTCGCCGTGTTTCGTCGGTATCTTCGAATTGGACGACACTATCGGCACCTTTTGGTACCGGCGCACCGGTCATAATGCGGATGGCTGTATCTGGTTTTACTTCCTGCTCCGAAATAGAACCAGCAATAACCGTGTCAATGACATGCAGAAATCGTGGTGACTCACGGCTGGCGCCCTCGGTATCTCTGGCTTGCACGGCATAGCCGTCCATGGCGGCATTATCCAGCGGGGGTATATTAATGTTGGAAGATATGTCCTCAGCCAGAACCTGTCCCAGAGAGTCTAAGATGGGAGTTTCTTCCGCTTCCAGAACATTAACATAACTGAGAATTTTTTCCAGCGCCTGTTCCACACTTATCATTATTCGTGTCCTCTGACCAATTCCCTCGCCCTTTTTAAATCAGCTTTAGTATTGACATTAAAAAAACTAAGGTGCTTGGGGTCAAACCTTTCAATCTCCTCAGTTTCAACGTATCTTGTCTTAACCAGGCGGAAAAGCTGGCTAACGCTCAGCTTATCTTGCTTAATCATGCGCTTTATCGGAGCTAAGCAGCTCTTTGCATAAACGGCCTGAAGTGGTTCAACCAGATTGCCCACTCGCGGTACCACTAGGTCAAAATTAGCTGCAAGCTGTATCATATAGCGCAATAAGGTCTGGTTTAAAAAAGGCATATCCGAAGCGACGACAAGGTTATAGAATGAAGTTGAAGTTGTTAGACCAGTATAAATACCACCTAACGGGCCTTTACCGGGATAAATATCGGTAACTACCTTTAACATCGAGTAATCTATGGACTGAGGAACAATTTGCTTACTAGTAGCAACGATAATGACCTCACTACCAAGCGAAGCCACACCAGATACTACCAGTTGTAGCAAACTTCGATTACTGACAGTCTCTAAAACCTTGTTATACCCTAGACGTAAACTCTTGCCGCCAGCAAGAACAATACAACTCGTCTCCAAAGTATTTTCGCAGTTCCTTTAACCTCACCCCTATATTAATTTTACCATGCCAGTCAATACCCCGTGGTGAGATTGGCATCTATCTTTTTCTGGATTGCTTAGGGCTTTGTCAACCAGGGCATCAATTCGCGTAGCTTCTTACCGGCAACTTCAGAGCCGTGCTCGTCCTCCATGCTTAGTAGGGTAAGATAATTGGGGTAACCTATCTTACCCTCAAGAATCCACTTATGGGCGAAGGTACCGTCCTCAATCTCATGGAGAATCTGCCGCATTTGCTCCCTGACCGACTCATTAATAACCTGGTGCTGGCGAAGCATCATCCCGTACTGGGCCGTCAGACTGCAGCGCTTTATCATACCAGGTATGCCGTAACTGTTAATGAGGTCAGCTACCCCTTTTAGCTCATGGAACAGCTCTAAATAGGCTGTCTCCTCTCCGTACCCGGCCTCCACCAATGTTTCGAAGCCGACCTTGAGCAATCCAATCACGCCGCCACCTATCCCGCACTGCTCGTTGAAAAGATCGGTTACGGTCTCCTCCTTGAAGGTTGTTTCCACAACACCACCCCGAGTACAGCCGATAGCCTTAGCATAGGCAAGCGCTATCGGCATTGCCTTCCCCGATGCATCCTGGTAAACCGCAACACTTCCTGGTGGACCTTGGTTCTCGGTAAAGAGTTTCCGCAGCAAAACTCCGTGTATTTTGGGTGCCACCATGGTTACGTCAACATTGAGAGGTGGTGTAATCTGGTGATAGTAAATATTAAAGCC
>DAOUZD010000027.1 GCA_030665795.1 Dehalococcoides sp. | reverse complement strand
CCCAATGTCGGTGAAGAAAGCCTGCGCGAGCTCGACGAAACTGGTATTATTCGGATTGGTGCCGAAGTAGGTCCCGATGATACCCTAGTCGGTAAAATTACCCCAAGGGGAGAGACCGAGTTATCGGCGGAGGAGAAACTGCTGCGGGCTATCTTCGGTGAGAAAGCCCGGGATGTCAAAGATACCTCGTTGCGAGTGCCTCACGGCGAGTGGGGTAAAGTAATCAATGTAAAAATCTACTCTCGTAGAGACGCGGGTGATGACTTGCCAGCCGGGGTTAACGAGTGGGTACAGGTGTGGATTGCCCAGAAACGAAAAATCTCCGTAGGGGATAAACTGGCCGGACGGCACGGCAACAAGGGAGTCGTTGCCCTCATCGCCCCCGAAGAGGACATGCCTTTCCTGCCTGACGGTACCCCGGTAGACATTATCCTCGACCCTATCGGCGTCCCGTCACGGATGAACATTGGGCAAGTTTTGGAAACTCATCTGGGGTGGGCTGCCCAGACGCTGGGTTTCAAAGTACTCACCCCTGTCTTTGATGGCGCTAATGACGT
Organism: Dehalococcoides sp.; assembly: GCA_030665795.1. The sequence goes on along the minus strand of DAOUZD010000027.1, from coordinate 7,905 downwards.
GGCGATTGAGGACGCCCTAGCCAGGGCCTGGCTGGCGCAAAAAGCAGTGGCGGTTAACCATACGCTTGATAGTAAGAGCGCTATGATACAACTGGAGCTGGCTAAGGCATGGGTGAAAAGCCGAGGCTACGACGGAGAGAGAGTCTTCAGCGATGACTACCCGGGAGAGGCAAGAGAGGTCTGCCTGCGTCTTTGGCTCGAGGAACTGGGCATCGCCAGTAGCGACCTTAACCGACAAGAGCTAATGCAAGTCGTGGAAAAGGTAAATGCCGAAGGGAAATCCAGCCCACCTATTTTCGGCAAGGTCACCCTCCGTGATGGACGCACTGGTGAGCCGTTTGACCAGCCGATAACCGTAGGTAATATTTATATGATGAAGCTAATTCACCTAGTCGAGGATAAGGTTCACTCCCGCTCTACCGGACCATATTCACTAATTACCCAGCAACCCTTAGGCGGGAAGGCCCAATTTGGGGGTCAGCGCTTTGGTGAGATGGAGGTATGGGCATTAGAAGCCTATGGCGCTGCCCACAACCTTCAAGAAATACTGACCATTAAATCGGACGATATAAACGGGCGAGCTAAAGCCTACGAAGCGATAATTAAAGGCGAGGATATTCTCCAGCCGGGTGTGCCGGAATCTTTTAAGGTGCTGGTTAAGGAGCTACAAAGTTTAGGGCTTGCCCTTGAAGTGATTAATGAAAAAGAGGTAAAGGTAATCTCTACCGAGGAAACGATAGAAGAAATCCCCAAATTGGAAGCAGAGCCTGAAGTTAGCGAAGACTCGTCCGGGAAAGAGGTAACCGAAGAAAATGCTGGAAGTTAATGATTTTGATGCGGTACGTATTTCTCTGGCTTCACCGGAGCAAATCAGGAGCTGGTCCTATGGCGAGGTAACCAAGCCAGAGACAATCAACTACCGAACACTGAAGCCAGAGAGGGATGGGCTTTTCTGTGAGCGAATCTTTGGTCCCACCAAAGACTTCGAATGCTATTGCGGTAAGTACAAGAAGATACGCTACAAGGGAGTCATTTGCGATAAGTGTGGCGTCGAGGTAGCCCGAGCCAAGGTACGCCGCGAGCGTATGGGGCATATCGAACTAGCGTGCCCGGTAAGTCACATCTGGTTTGCCAAAGGAACACCCAGTCGATTGGGGCTACTGCTTGACCTATCGCCGCGGAGTCTGGAACACGTTCTGTACTTTAACCATTACATCATCACCTCTATAGACGAGGAGGCACGCCAGGAAGCAATCAAGCAACTTGAGAAGGATAGCGCACAGGAAATAGCCGAGCAGCAAAGCGCCTTGGAAGCAAAAATAGCCGAGATGGAGCAGGAGCAGGCATCGGTAGAGGAGATAAACCAACTGCGGCGTAATTTCATTGAGGAAAAGTCGCAGTTTGAGGAGAAGCTCTCTGCCGAGGTGGAACGGCTTAAAAACCTCTACGTCAGGGAATTACTCAATGAGAGTCAATATCATGACCTCAAACAGAAATACGGTCAGGTTTTTGAAGCCGGAATGGGCGCCGAGGCGATTCTCCGAATTATTAAAGACCTTGACCTAGATAAACTACGTATCGAGCTTCTTCAAGAAACCCAATCTTCTTCCGGTCAGCGGCGTAAGAAAGCCAGCAAACAACTGCGAGTGGAGGAAGCCTTCCGCAACAGTGGCAATAAGCCAGAGTGGATGATTTTAACGGTACTGCCGGTCTTGCCTCCTGACCTACGCCCTATGGTTCAGCTAGACGGGGGGAGATTCGCTACCAGTGACCTTAATGACCTGTATCGACGCGTTATCAACCGCAATAACCGATTGCGCCACTTAATCGAAATAGGCGCGCCGGAAATTATCATCCGCAATGAGAAGCGGATGCTCCAAGAAGCGGTCGATTCCCTTGTCGATAATGGCCGACGGGGACGGGCTATCTCGGTCCGCGGTAATCACAAATTAAAGTCACTCTCCGACATGCTGCGGGGTAAACAAGGGCGCTTTCGTCAGAATTTACTCGGCAAGAGGGTTGACTACAGCGGGCGCTCCGTCATCGTGGTTGGATCAGAACTGGAACTTCACCAATGTGGTCTACCGAGACGCATGGCTCTGGAACTATTTAAGCCCTTTGTGATGCACCGACTGGTGATACAAGGTCTTGCCCCCAACATCAAGAGTGCCCGGCGGCTGGTGGAGAGAGCTAAGCCAGAGGTATATGACATACTGGAGGAAGTAGTCAAAGAGCGACCGGTATGGCTTAACCGGGCGCCCACCCTGCACCGACTCAGCGTCCAGGCTTTCGAACCGGTACTCATCGATGGCAGCGCTATCCAGATTCACCCTCTGGTATGCTCTGCTTTCAATGCTGATTTTGATGGCGACCAGATGGCGGTTCATGTCCCCCTCTCTAAAGCCGCCGTCGAAGAGGCTAGAGAACTGGGGCTCAGTCACCACAATATGCTGCTACCGAGCAGTGGTGAGCCAACGGTAACCCCTACCCTGGACATGGTTTTTGGGTGCTACTACCTGACTACCATGAGGCCTGGTACCAAAGGGGAAGGCAAACTTTTCGGCAGTTTTGAAGAGGCCAGGCTTGCCTATGAACTGGGCAATATTGACCTCAGAGCCGAGATTGAGGTGAGGGACCAGGGAAAAGACGGGGAAAGAGTTAAAACCACGGTCGGCCGTATTATCTTTAATGAAGTTATACCCCCGGAACTGGGCTTCTACAACAAAGTAATTGATAAGTCAAGCTTAAAGCAAATCGTAACCGAATGCTGTCGGTTGCTAAGTGATGAGGAGACCGCAGCAGTGCTGGACAATGTTAAACAGCTTGGTTTCCGCTACGCTACCAAATCAGGAATCACCATCGCCATGAATGACATTCAGGTTCCCCCAAGCAAACCCAAGCTACTAGAGGAGGCAGAGGAGAGAATTGCCATTATTGATAACCAGTACCACCGTGGTTTGATTACCGAGGACGAGAGGTATAATAGTGTCGTCAGTGCCTGGATGGAAACCACGGACAAGATTACCAGCACCATCTCGGAAACCCTTGACCGTTATGGTGATATTCACATGATGGCCACCTCAGGAGCCAAGGGTAATATTTCCCAGATTACCCAGATGGCCGGCATGCGGGGCTTGATGACTGACCCCTCGGGTAAAATAATTGAATTCCCGATCAAGTCAAGTCTTCGCGAAGGACACAGTGTTCTGGAATACTTTATTTCCACTCATGGTGCCCGCAAGGGACTGGCGGATACGGCGTTAAGGACATCGGACAGCGGTTATCTCACCAGACGACTCATTGACGTGGCCCAAGATGTGATTATCTTCAAAGAGGACTGCGAAACTACGGATGGCCTCTGGATATCCGAACCACGAGAAACGGGGCTACTACCGTCACTTACGGAGCGAATAACGGGGCGGTTGGCGGCCAGCCCGGTGGTTAATCCCGACAGCGGGGAAATCATCGTTGACCGAAATGAGGAAATTAACGAGCAGAAGGCAAATGAAATTATTGCCGCCGGGATAACCAAAGTCCATGTCAGGTCGCCCCTTACCTGCCAATCGAAGCGGGGTACCTGTCAGCAGTGCTATGGCAGGGACTTTTCCCGTGGAGGGATAGTCGAAGTCAATACCGCGGTCGGCATAATTGCGGCGCAGAGTATTGGTGAACCGGGTACCCAGCTAACGCTACGTACCTTCCACACTGGTGGGGTCGTCGGACTCGACATTACCAGCGGTCTACCGAGAGTCGAAGAACTCTTTGAGGCCAGAGCCCCCAAGGGTCAAGCCATTATTTCAGAAATAGACGGGATAGCCGATGTGATTCAGAATGAGGAAGGTAGAAGAATCAAGGTTACTAGCTCCGAGATATACCGTGATGAATATTCACTTCCCGCCGGCGGGAAGGTTATGGTCGACAATGGTCAATGGGTAGATATCGGTACCGTGCTGGCAACTAAAGCCCCCACTAAAGCTAAAACTAAAACCAAAACAACCGCCCTTTCTCCTGAAGTCCAACCTATTTTAGCTCGCATCGCCGGTGAGGTAACCATCAAAGGTAAGCAACTGTTTATCAGCTATGAGGAGAAAGAGGAGCGAGAGTACACAATCCCGACCGCCGCCAGTATTCGAGTCCAAAGCGGAGAAGAGGTCAAAGCCGGGCAGCAACTCACCGATGGCTCGGTAAACCCGCAGGATATATTGCGCATTTTGGGTCGGGACACGGTACAGCAGTACCTGGTAGACGAGGTACAGAAGGTATACCGTTCCCAAGGGGTGAACATAAACGACAAACACATTGAGATTATCGTCCACCAGATGCTGACCAAAGTTCGTGTTGATTCCGCTGGCGACACTGAACTGGTACCTGAAGAGCTGGTAGATAGGTTCGTTTACGAGAATATTAATGCCAAGGTACTAGCCGAAGGGGGTGAGCCAGCCACCGCCCACACCGTGTTACTGGGCATAACCAGAGCCTCGCTGAGTACTGATAGCTGGCTATCGGCGGCCTCCTTCCAAGAAACTACCAGGGTTCTTACCGAGGCCGCCGTTTTCGGCAAGATAGACCGGCTGGTCGGGCTTAAGGAAAATGTCATCATCGGCAAACTGATTCCAGCCCACCGCCCACCTTTTGAGGAGGTAGCCGAGTTACCATCTGGAGAAGAGGAGCACGAGGAAGTGCCGGGCTTATTCGTCGGTAAAGCAACAGAAGAAGCACCAAGTACAGTCGCTGAGGAAGCGCCAGAGGAAACTCCAGACCTATTAGCTGAGGAAGGGCACGAGGAAATAGCAAGCCTAATAACTCCCGAAGACCTGGAAAAAGCACTCGACACACCATCTCAGGAAGAACCCAAAGAAGCCCCAGACGTGATAACCGAGGCAGAGTCGGAAGAACGTCGAGACCATCCGCCGCGGAAGAGGATGAGGAAAAGCCAGGGGACTAATGGGGGTGAGGTGAAATAGCTCGCATCATATCAGGCAAGCCCAGCGCTGAGGACATACCACTTGACACCAGTCTCCGACCGCGTCACCTTGATGAGTTCGTCGGACAGGATAAGATTAAGGGCAACTTAAACATCGCCATGACCGCGGCTAAAGGTAGAGGCGAGGCACTGGACCATATCCTACTCTACGGCCCACCCGGTCTGGGCAAGACCACGCTGGCATATATCATCGCCGCAGAGATGGGAGTCAACATCAGGGTTACCTCAGGTCCGGCAATTGAGCGTACCGGAGACCTCGCCGCCATCCTAACCAATCTCCACAGTCAGGATATACTCTTCATTGATGAAATTCACCGTCTCAATCGGGCGATAGAGGAGATATTATACCCGGCGATGGAGGACTTTGCCCTGGATATTATCATCGGCAAGGGACCCGGTGCCAGAAGCCTGCGACTAAACCTGCCTAACTTCACCCTGATTGGTGCCACCACCCGCTTTGCCCTGCTGAGTCCACCCCTCCGCGACCGCTTTGGTGCCGTCTACCGCCTTGATTTCTACGACCAGACATCGATAGAAGCGATTCTGCAACGTTCGGCGCGCATCCTCCAGATAGAAGCCGACGAAGAAGGGCTGAAGGAAATCGCCCGCCGAGCTAGAGGTACGCCTCGCGTAGCCAACCGACTGCTCAAGAGAGTCAGAGACTACGCCCAGGTAATTGCCGATGGTATCGCCACCCATCCCGTAGCCGTTGAGGCACTGGCCAAGCTGGAAGTTGACCCGATTGGTCTGGATGAAGTAGACCACAAGTTACTACACACCATCATCGACAAGTTTAACGGCGGTCCGGTGGGACTGGAGACGCTGGCAGCCTCCATCAGCGAGGAGTCAGATACCATCATGGACATTTACGAGCCTTACCTGCTGCAACTGGGCTTTCTGGAACGAACCCCCCGCGGCCGATTAGCTACCCAGCTAGCCTATCAGCACCTTGGGCTGCCATATAACAAGGAAAAACCGCCGCAGCCAACGCTGTGGTAATTATTCTAGATACCCCCTAAGGTATCTAGCTGAGCCTGAGCATCGTAGTTGTAATCTTTGGCCGAGCTTACGCGGAATGTATCCGGTATTGTCACCGGAGGCTCTCCTTTGATGGACTTCACCAGCTCAAAGGCTTTCTGCACCCGCTTCTCATCTCCTTCCAGTGCCAGTATTACAGCTCCCTCGGAGCCGCCGACACCACCGGAGGCCAGGTGATAGGCTTTAACACCAGCCAGTATGGCGAAGGCCTGAATCTCAGTAACCACTTTGCTCAGCACCACCGGGCATAGTTTTGCCGGCAGCCCGGTACTGTATTTGAAGTAGTAGATGCCGGAGTGCTTGGCCGCCTCAATGACCGAAGGCACCATCTTCTCCAAGCCTACCGGCATGATGAGATGGCAACCACGCGGCGTCACGATGGGCCAGCACATGCCGATGGTGCCGCCCTTGACACTGGAAGTGAAAATACCGGCATTACCCTCCGGGTCAATGGCGTTGGCCCCCTTAATGAAAACATCATCGGGGCCGAAATCAAGTATTTCCACATTCGAATCAGCCCCTTCGACCACTTTCCCCTTCCGGGTAACGTGCCAGGTGCAGGGGGGTGGCCCCGAATTGGCATTGGTGATGCCGCCACAGACCATGCCCACGGTCTGGCCGGCTTTGGGCTCTACCTTAATCCCGAAGAGTTCCTCACTAACAAAGGCAGTGGTAACCCCCCGGGCAATGATGACCATGCCGTTTTTGTAGGCATGCTGCACTTCGGGGAGCGCCACGGTGGCCCTCGCCAAAAGACGCCGGGACTCGGCCGGGTTCAGCACCACCAGGGCCGAGATTTGTTTCTGGCCTGGCTCCGGCTGTGGATACTCTACTTCGTAAAACAATGTCCACCTCCTAAAAAGATTTGTGTCCTATTCTAACATTTTTCGTTCTCGCAGGGAAACCAGCCTAAGATTCTTTGCAGCCGACGGGCGACATTGTTACAATTAAGTAAGAATGAAGTCGGTGCTAATTCACTGCTGCTGTGCTCACTGTACTGCTTACACGGCCAATTACTGGCGACAGCAGGGATATGAAGTCAGCGCCCTGTGGTATAACCCAAATATTCACCCCTATACGGAGCACCAGCAACGTCTGGAAGCAATGAAGTCCCTGGCGCAAGAAATGAACCTACCGCTAACCGTTACCGAGGGTTATGATATGATTACTTACTTCCGCCAAGTGGTGGGGCATGAATTCCAGCGCTGCCAGTATTGTTTCAGACTGCGCCTGTCAAAAACCGCGGAAACCGCCCGCCAGATGGACTTTAATGCCTTCACCACCACCCTGCTCATCAGTCCCTACCAGAAACATGACCTTATCAAGGAAATCGGCAATCAGCTAGCTGAGGAAACGGGCATAGCCTTCCTCTACGCTGACCTGAGGAAACACTATTCAGAGAGTCGCCACCTGACCAAGCCGCTTAACCTTTACCGCCAGCAATACTGCGGTTGCCTTTACAGCGAATTAGAACGCTATGCCAACATAGTAATAGAATGAGCAGTAGAATCTGGCTTTCGGTTATTATCCTCTTCTTTGGCCTACTTGTTGGCTGCGTCTCACCGCCGGAGACAGCAAAAGTTACCCAGGTTATTGACGGCGATACCATCATCGTCGAAGGCAACTACCGGGTAAGGTATATCGGCATTGATACTCCCGAAATCCACCCGGTACCGGAAGCCTACGGGATGGAAGCCTGGCAGGTTAACCGACAGATGGTAGAGGGTAAAGAGGTTCGTTTAGAGCGAGATGTGTCCGAGACAGACAAGTACGGCCGACTGCTGCGCTACGTTTATGTGGACGATGTCTTCGTTAATGCCGAGCTGGTAAGTCTGGGGCTGGCTGAAGTTAAAGCCTACCCTCCCGATATTAAATACCATGAC
>DAOUZD010000151.1 GCA_030665795.1 Dehalococcoides sp. | reverse complement strand
ATCGTGGATAAAACCGGAACCACCGAGGAGACCGCTTAACTGCAATATTACCGGCGTCCACAGGTTTTCAAATAAGGGGTCAAATACATAGCCAATCAGGCTCTCACCAATGAAACGGACCAAGAAAAAGGTACCGACCAGAACAGCTAAAGCTATAAAGCCCCCACTTAGAGGCTTGACACTAGCATCCTCCAGTCGCTCCAGCCAGGTATGATGGCGGTGCGTAACACGCTGAACCTGCTCTACGATGTTGCCAATAGCAGACCAGCGCTCATCACGACTACGTGGAGGAAATTTAGGTGAACTGGCGCGAGGGATACATTCCACCAATTTCTTTATCCCTTGTCCGGTTACAGCTACAGTGGGAATAACCGGCACGCCCAATAGCTCTTCAAGTCGGCTCAAATCAATATGTATTCCCCGATGTCCAACATCGTCCCAGATATTCAAAGCGACTATCATCGGGGTTCCCTTTTCCAGTAATTGCATAGTTAAATTGAGATTCCTCTCCAGATTGGTGGCGTCAACCACATTGATAACGATATCCCCGGTATCAAGCATTTTTAAGGCTATTTCCTCAGCTTCAGTAGTGGGTTCCAAGGTGTAGGTGCCAGGCACGTCAATAACTTCGGTTTCCTCTTCCCCCAGTTTCATAGCACCACGCGTATAGCTCACCGTAGTACCGGGATAATTGGAAACGATGACACGCACTCCGGTGAGACGGGAGAAAACCACGCTCTTGCCCACGTTGGGGTTACCCATTAAGAGTATTCTCTTGAGATTTCTTCTCTTGAGTAGATGGCGATGATGAAACTGAAAGGTGCGGTCCTTTCTGATGTCTTTCCTTCTTACACTGTGAGGCATTATTCTGACACTCTCATAATACTAATCCAGCTCAACTATTATCCTACCAGCCATGCCAAAGCCAACCGCCAACCGAGTATTACCTGATTGGATAGTTACCGGTCCTCGCATAAGCATAGAGCTAACCTTGGTTATCTTTTTTCCTGGCCTCAACCCCAGCGCGCTCAGGCGATTGACCAACCCTACCCCACCTTGAATTTGAACTACTCTACCACTCCGCCCGGGCGGCATCTGGCGCAGTGTTACCAGCTTTCCACCAGACATAAATCACCTTCCAATATTTTGAAGTAATGCTTCTTATTCATAGAAAACCAAAAAATTATTTCCGGCTCCGGCGGCACTTAGCGCAATAGCCGGTCATACGAACCTCGGTTTCCGTGATGTCAAAGTCTTTCGCTTCAGGGACTTTCCCTCTCAGGTAATGAGCCAGCGGGTAGTTAAATTCAATAACCCGACCACAGCCGAGACATACTAGGTGATGATGTTCTGCGGAAGGTTTCACTTCATAGTGATGACGATTATCATCAAAATGTAGTTCCTCTACCAAACTCAGTTTCTTCATTATTTGCAGGTTCCGGTAGACGGTGGAGAGACTGAGGCGTGACTCTTTTTCCCGGGCCCGGCGATAGATTTCATCAGCATCAAGGTGTCCCCGCCCCTGCCGAATAACCTCCATGATTAAGGCGCGCTGATGAGTAACCCTCATCCCGGCTCTATTTATAGCTTTACGACTAGCAGTTAGCATCCCACTATCACCAGTTAATTATTGCTAATGCAACTCATTTGCAATAACAATGATAAAATATAATCTTGCTTTTGTCAACCCCTCTTTAGGATTTTTAGGAATTTAGGACGGCTAGCTTTCTTTTAATTTCAGGGATGGAGCTTTGCGCCGCCAGTTCACCCTGCAGGATACATTCTTGGGCACGGTGGAACTCGCTAGGACCAACCTGAGCCACGTGGGGTTCAATGACGATATCAGCTCCCTCCAGGCTAGACCTCGCCAGTGAATAAGTGCCAATATAGAGAGATTGCATCAGGATATGGATGATGTTGGGCTCTTTGGAACCCTTCGCTCCTTCCTGGTGATGAGTTCGGTCAACCACACCCGGTATTACATTCACGGCGATGATGAAATCGGCGCCCATAGCTTTCACCACACTTACCGGTACCGGATTCACCAGCCCACCATCAACCAGATACCTGCCTCCCTTTTTCACCAGGGTAAATATCCCCGGAATGGAAATGCTGGCCCTGACTGCTTCCGGCACCGAACCACGGTCAATGACAATCTCTTCACCGGTTTCAATATCAGTAGCGACGCAGGCAAAGGGTATTTTTAAATTGCTAAATCTTATGTCGCCGCCAATAAGTGACGCCAGCTGGTCTTTAATTTTCTTACCTTTGATTAGTCCCGTTCTGGGCAGTGAGGGGTCAATGAAACGGGTTAATTTTTGCTGCGCTAGGTCTAGAGTCAGCTCTTTTATCTGACTGACATTCTTACCTTGAGCATACAGTGAACCAACAATGGCGCCGGCACTGGTGCCAGCAATAAGGTCAACGGGTATGCCCTCTTTTTCTAGAACGGTCAATACGCCAATGTGAGCCAGTCCCCGAGCAGCGCCACCACTCAATGCTAGACCAATCTTCTGCCTAGGCAATTTTACCTCTCGACAATCGCGCTATTCCCATAACTCTTCAATGTCTTTTTCGGTTTGTCCCTTAAATTCAGCTGACTCACCGGAGGTAAAGTCCCGATAAGACTGGGCGGAGCCGTACTCTCTCGTCCTGATGACCACCGGCATCGGTACGGCATGGCCAAAGATGAGCGCCTGCTGCTTCGATTCCAGCCTGGCCAGCACTGATTTGAGGGCACTTTTGCCCGAGACGCCGGCCAGCACGCTATCAATATCCCGCTCGTTGTCCAGAAGACAGGTTATTTTCGTCCCCATCTGAGACATCACCTCGGCATCAATGGCGCTGGGACGCTGGTCAATCACCAGCAGGGTAACATTATACTTGCGCATTTCACGGGCGATGGTGCCGAAGATAGTCTGGCTGGCGACCTCAGGGTTGAGGAAGCGATGTGCCTCCTCAATGGTTATCACCAGAGGCTTAGGCCGGGCAGTATCTTCGCCCATCGCCTTCTCCGTCCTATCCCGATACTGGGCATGGATACGGCGGGTCAGTAAATTGGCCACCAGGATGTAAGCGGTAATGTCAGTGTACCTGCCAAATTCCAGAACCACGTTTATGCCCCGGTCAAGGTAGTCCAAGATGCGCTTGACCGCGTTATCCGGAGCCTGGGGTTCGATAAAGGGCAGCCGCCGGATGGTCGCTATTCCCCGCCGCAAGTTCTGGAAGGTACTCTCATGGATGCTCAGTTCTTTTAACAGGTCGCTGGTCTCATCGGAGTCAGGTAAGTCCGAAGCCTGCTGCAACCAGTTTTTA
>DAOUZD010000083.1 GCA_030665795.1 Dehalococcoides sp. | reverse complement strand
TAAGGGAACTCACACATACATTTAGAAACAAAATAAACTCTCCTTTCCAAACACGGGAGGCACCGCCGTTTCCAGCGATACCCTATCGGCCAGTCTCCGTAGATATATCTTTAGGAGAACAGGCTCGGAGAAAAGAATTCTTTAATTTTTTGCGGAGTGAATTATAGCATACCCGCCACGTAATTTGCAACTTTGTTCTAAAAAGGCTTCAGTTCAGTAATGATTGACGAGTTATTTTACTATGAAATTCCTGTCGTTTATATCTTATGCTTCTTTTTTCATACCCCAGAATGCAAAAGCTAAAATAGCAAATCCCACAACATTTACCGCAGCGAATGTTATGGTGGCAGTGCTCCCCCAATCAAAAATAAACTCATTGATTAGAAGACCAAGAGTGCCGATGATGATTAAAATAAAGCCACTCAATTTAACCACTTCTTTCACTGACATACCTCCAAGCTCCTATTGCTTGAACTGATGATACTATTGTGAAGATAGACTGTCAACCAAAGCTGAGAAGAACATTGAAACATTTACCTTGACGGTAAGATAAGCTTTTGTTAAAATCCGAGAGCAACTTTCAGGTTGCTTAACCGCCGAAGAATAAGGAGAAGGAGATTTATCGTGGCTATTGACTATCAGAAGGAAGGCAAAATCGCTATCTTTACCCTTAATCGCCCGGAAGCACTAAACGCGATGAACGTGCAGACGGCCCGAGAGCTGCACGAGGCAATGGCAGACTTCCGGGATGACCCTGAGCTATGGGTCGGTATCATTACTGGTGCCGGTGATAGGGCTTTTTGTGCTGGCGCTGATATCAAAGATATGCTGCCATTCCTGAAAGAGCACCTCCAGAACCGCCCTTGGGCAATGCCAGATACCCCCATGCGTGGGCTGGACCTGTGGAAGCCAATCATTGCCGCCATCAATGGGGTAGCACTGGGCGGAGGCCTGGAAATAGTGCTGGCTTGTGATTTAAGGATAGCTTCAGAGAAAGCGCGCTTCGGGTGCCCCGAGGTAAACCTGGGGCTGATACCAGGCTGGGGAGCTACCCAGCGGCTGCCCAGAATGGTTCCCCGGTGCAAGGCAGCCGAGCTACTCCTTATGGGGAAGATAATTGACGCTGAGGAAGCATACCGTATCGGTTTGGTCAATATAGTGGTTCCTCCTGAGGCAGTGATGACTACCGCCAAGGAATGGGCTGAGGTTATCTGCCAGGCAGGACCTCTGGCAGTAAGGGCCGCCAAAGAGGCGATGATTAGAGGCAGTAACCTGACCCTGGAGGATGGTTTAAGGCTAGAGAACGCTCTGGAAGCCTACCTGATGAGCACCAAGGACTTTACCGAAGGAACCACCGCTTTCGTCGAAAAGAGAAAACCCGACTTCAAAGCAAAATAACGCCAAAGAGGAGGGAGCGACATGGAGATTAAGCAGGTTGGAGTCGTTGGCTGTGGACAAATGGGCAGCGGCATTACTCAGGTCTGTGCTCAAGCCGGCTACCCGGTGATAGTCTCTGAAATAAATGAGGAACTTCTAAATAAGGGGCTGGCTTCGATTAACTCCTCGCTGACTAAAAGCGTGGAAAAAGAGCGAATTACTCAACAGGATAAAGATTCCACAATAGCCCGCATCAAGGGCACCACTGTTATGAAGGACTTTAGCGATTGTGACCTGGTAATAGAGGCAGCTATTGAGAATCTGGATTTAAAAAAGAAAATTTTTATCGAGCTTGATAAGATTTGCCCCAAACCGGCTATCCTGGCAACGAACACCTCCTGCCTGTCGATTATTGATATGGCCATGGCTACCACCAGGCCAGATAAAATGTTGGGACTGCACTTCTTCAACCCGGTACCGGCGATGAAACTGCTGGAGATTGTCAAGACCATCGCCAGCAGTGAGGAGACCGTTGAACTCGGTAAGAGCTTCGGCAAGTCCCTGGGCAAGACAATCATCGTTGCCCAGGATGCCCCCGGTTTTATTGTGAACCGCCTGATGGTACCTCAGATACTTAACGCTATCCGAATGGTGGAAGCTGGCGTGGCTACCAGGGAAGATATTGATACCGGTCTCACTTCAGGACTAAACCACCCATTGGGGCCGTTGAGTCTGGCTGACCTTGTTGGGCTGGATACCCTCTATTTTATCGCCAACAGTACCTACGCCGAATTTAAGGACCCCCAATTTGCTCCCCCTATCCTGCTGAAGAAAATGGTTACCGCCGGTTGGCTCGGACGTAAGACGGGCAAGGGATTCTACGAGTATAAATAAAGCAAAGGAGAAAGTAATCATGAGCATTGAAGGAAAAGTAGCGCTGGTCACCGGTGGCTCTGGTGGACTGGGCAGAGTGCACTGCCTGACCCTTGCCAAAGCCGGATGCAATGTCGCCGTTACCGGACATAGTCACTTGGAGAAAGCCGAAGCTGTGGCTAAAGAAATCCAGGGCTTGGGCAGGAAAGCGATAGCGGTCAAGATGGACTTAGCTGACCTGAATGAGGTTCAGCAGGGAGTTAAAAAAGTAGCAGAGGCGCTGGGGTCAGTTGACATCCTGGTCAATAATGCCGCTTTTGGCATCGTCCGAGCGGTCACCATTGCGAATATGGACAAGAAAGACTGGGACCGAGACCTGAGTGTCAACCTGTCTGGAGCCTTTAATACCATCAAATGCTGCATTCCGGGGATGGTGGAACGTGGCTGGGGCCGTATCATTAACATCTCCTCCATTGCCGGCACCATGGGTGGCATGGGGCAATGCAGTTACGCCGCCACCAAGGCTGGCCTCATTGGGCTCACCAAAACGGCGGCTCTGGAGGGAGCCCGCAAGGGGGTAACCTGCAACGCCATCGTGCTCGGAGTTTTTGACGGCGGCAGCTTCTACGAAGTAGCCCCGGAGTTCCGTGAACGTATCATCAAGCGCATGGCGATGCGTCGGGCGGGTGACCCGCAGGAGCTGAGCAATGTCCTCGTCTTCCTTGCCTCCGAGGAGTCAAGCTATGTCACCGGTGAAACTATAGAGGTCAGTGGTGGTGCCAGCCTGTTCACCTTTTAGCTAATTGTGGTAGAATGTAATCTGGTTTTCATAAAGACGGCTACAATTTAATAATAAGGATTTGCCATGACGACTCGTGAGGCCAGAACCAAAGAAAAACAACTAAATATCGAGTCGGTTACCTGGAATGACCTGACTTGGGTTAATATCGAACGGCCAACAGAGCGGGAGACAGAATATCTAGCACAAAACTATCCCTTCCACCCTCTGGACTTAGATGACTGTCTCAGCCGTATCCAGCGGCCCAAGATAGATGAATACAAGGAATACCTGTTTTTAGTCCTCCACTTCCCGGTATTCAATAGAGAGGCACGAGCAACTACCCCCAGCCAGGTATCAGTGTTTATTGGCGAAAACTACCTGATTACTCTGCACAAGGGCGAGCTTAAGCCACTGGTCAAGCTCTTCCGGGAATGTGAGATTGAGGAGGAAGCCCGCGAGGAGAACTTCAACCAAGGTTCCAGCTATCTTCTCTACCGTATCATTGACCGGCTCGTTGATTACTGCCTGCCAATCCTGAACCGGATTAGTGCCAATATTGAACAAATTGAGGATAATATTTTCGCCAGCAAGCGTATACCTCGGGCAATTGAGGACATTTCTGTCCTTCGGCGCGATGTTATTTCTTTCCGCCGCATCATCTGGCCAATGAGGGCAGTTATCGCCAGTCTGGAGCCGAAGATTCGCCGTTTCACCAAGATGGACCTGGCAGTTTACTTCGGTGATATGGTTGACCATGTGGATAAGATATGGGACGCCCTAGATGAATATAAAGAAATAATCGTGGGGCTAAATGATACCCACGACTCGCTAGCCACGAATCGCACCAACGAGGTCATACGAATGCTGACCATCATTGCTACTATCCTGCTGCCGCTAACGGTAGTTGCTTCTGTCTATGGAATGAACATCCCATTGCCCTTCCAGGAATCCGGCTATTCCTTCATCTTTGTCCTCTTTATCTGGGTCGTTATTGTCACCGGCATGCTTTACTTCTTCCGTCGAAACCGCTGGATTTAAAATGAATGTCTCACACCGACTGGTGATTATTACCGCTATCTTCATCACCTGCCTCATCACCGCCAATATCACCGCTGTAAAGGTAATAAGCCTTGGTCCAATTATTTTACCGGCGGCGATATTCATTTTCCCCCTGAGCTATATCTTCGGCGATGTCCTTACTGAGGTCTATGGCTACCGCCAGGCAAGAAAGGTTATCTGGCTTGGCTTCATCTGCAATCTCATCTTTGTCATCTTTGCCTGGGTGGGGCAAATACTGCCCCCCGCCCCTTTCTGGGAAGGGCAAGAAGCCTATGAAAGCATTCTGGGCTACACACCGAGGCTACTCGCCGCTTCTTTCGGCGGCTACCTTATCGGTGAGTTTACTAACTCCTTTGTCCTCGCCAGGATGAAGATTCTGACCCGGGGCCGCTGGCTGTGGAGCCGGACAATCGGCTCCACTATCGTCGGGCAAGGACTGGACACCTCAATATTTATTACCTTAGCCTTCATTGGCACCCCCTCTTTCGTGCCGATAATGATTCTGCACCACTGGCTGGCAAAGACTATCATTGAAGCCATGGCTACCCCTTTCACCTACACCGTGGTAAACTTCTTGAAGAAAAAAGAGGCAATTGATACCTATGATTACGAGACAAATTTTAACCCCTTCCTTATCTCAAAGTAGTAAAATTATCTGGGCAAAAGACGATGAACATCCGGTTTCTAGGCGCACATAACTGTGAATCATCAACCATGAAGCTGGTCACCCTGCTCATTGACGATACTCTAGCCATAGAGGCGGGCGGACTTACCTCCAGTCTGTCAATTGAAGCGCAACTACAACTTAAGGCAGTCTTACTTACCCATCAGCACTATGACCACATTAGAGACATCCCGGCGATGGCCATGAATGCTCTCTTCTACGACGCCAATATTCATATT
>DAOUZD010000187.1 GCA_030665795.1 Dehalococcoides sp. | reverse complement strand
TGAATTCGGGGAGCCGAAACTGCCTCCTGAGCACTCATGCCATGGTCAACCACATTCACGATGCTCTGCACGATGGCACTAATGATGGAATAGCCACCAGGAGCGCCAACGATGAAGAAGGGTTTGCCTTCCTTCAGCACTATGGTTGGTGACATTCCGGAAGTTCGAGCCTTTCCAGGTTCAGTGCTGTTGGCATGACCAGGAAACGGGGTTACCGCCATCATGGCGTTATTATACATAAAGCCCAAACCGGGGGTAATCACTCCCGATACTAAGCCCAAGCTATGGGTCAGGCTAACCGCATTTCCTTCCTGGTCAATGGTAGAAAGGTGAGTGGTATCTTTAGACTCTGGCATATAAAGCGAAACCTTGATTTCTTCACCGGCATCAATTTTTTCCCGCCACTCAGCAGCGCGTTCTTTGGAAATCATTTTATCGACTGGCACGTCAACAAAGTCAGGGTCACCTAACCACTCTGCCTTATCAGAATGAGCCGCCTGCATCGCTTTAGCCATAACGTAGAGATACTCTGGCGAGTTGAGTTTCAGTTTTTTCAGGTCATAGCCCTCCAAAATATTCAAGATTTCAGCGATAACCACCCCACCCGCAGGGGGACACGCAGTAGCAATCTGATACCCGCGGTAGTTAATGCAGATAGGGTCGCCGCTTTTCACCGGATGTCTGGTTAAGTCATCGGCAGTGACAAATGCCCCGTTCTTTTTCAGGTCATCGGCGATGATTCGGGCTAGCTTTCCCTGGTAAAAAGCGTCTGCCCCTCCCTCCGCTATCTTCTCCAAAGTATTAGCATAATCCTCGTTTTTCAGCAGTTCACCTACCTCATAGAAATTACCGTCTTCCTTGAGATATATTTGGCGGGCGGCGGGAGTTACCGTCATCGCTGTCCGCAAGTCAGGAAATCCAGGTAGTCTTGGTGGCCCCTGCCACATCGAGGTCATCAATGGGGTTACATAAACACCTTCTCTAGCGCAGCGGATGGCCGGTTGAAGTAATTTTTGCCATTTCAGGGTGCCATACTTTTGCCACGCCTCATAAAGACCTTTGACTGTTTCCAGTGTCATGATGGAAGTGTAGCCCAAGATATTCCGCCAATCTTTTATCAAATAGAGACCCCACGCCGTCTGTCCTTCAACATCTTTTTCCCACATCGTGGGAGTAACCTTCGAGCCAGCCCGGGCGAAGAAACTCAGATACTTTAACTCTTTAGATTCAGCAAGATAGATAGTCATCATACCCCAGCCACCTATGCCACACATTTGGGGGTCAACTATTGCCTGGGTGAAAGCGGTGGTGATAGCGGCATCAATAGCATTACCTCCCTGTCCCAGAATTCTGGCCCCTTCTTCAGCGGCGAGTGGCTGCGGAGCGACAACCATCCCTTTCATTTCTTCTTGATTACCCCCTTTTGCGCCGGTCACCTTTTCTTGAAAATGGCAAAAAACCTATCCTCATAATCGGCAAACAAGTTCCAGCGGTCAAGCTCGCTTTTCAGTTTGTTAGGGTCATACTCTCCTCTCATCGTCTTTCGAAAGAGTTCTTCAATCCTCAATCTAGCATCAACGGGAACACCACTGGAATCTACGTTCAGGAGTCCCCTTGCCCCCATTTGCGATATATTGTGCGGGAGAGAACTTCTGGCTAACTCATAAATAAACTTCAATAAGGATACATCCCAGAGTTCATCCTCGCCCTTAATGATAGAGGTCAACGGGTCACCACGCTTATCAATCTCAGCATTCAGCTTATCCACCACTGCTTGCCAATGGTTTGAGACGATATTAAGTTCTTTCGGTTCATTTCGGTAGGTGTAAAAGAGCCCGGGAGCATCAAGGCCATAGGTTTTAATGAGGGCATCAAGGTATCTGCGAGCCTCCAAGCCAAAACCTTCAAGTCGAGAAAGATAATAAGGGGTGACAATCCTCGGCCTTTCCGCAATCACCCTACCCTCCCTCACCACCGTCTCATTGACGCCCTTGGTTAGCTCCAAGTAAGCCGGTTCAGTGAGCAGATAGTAGTAGATATTAGTGGTGCCAAAGGTTGATAGGGTCTGCTTAGGCGGCCTTAATATCTCGGTGTGCCTGACCGCGTATTCAATTCGGTCATCATTAATATCCATCAGTTCCCTCTAAGCTATCGCTGATAGCTCCTGCTTATACTCATCTAAAAGTTTAATATATTGTAAATCCAGCTGAGTCTGTACCTTACGCCATTCTTCTTGAAATTGCGGCTGACTTTCAACGTCTACTTTAATTCCGGCAAAGGACCCTAATTGCTGTTTCACTGCCTGCATTATTTTGTCTTCAAGCTCAGCTTTTAACGATTCGTAAGCCTGTTTTCGCTGCTGCTCTCCCTGCTCAACATAATGGTCAAAGATACGCCTTATTCGACTATAAACATTTTCCACACTTACTTTATCGTTCTTCAGAATTTTTAATCCTTCCATAGCTTTTTTATTATTTCTTCTAGCTGAATCATTTTCAGGCAGGTTAATATTTCTGGTCAGTATATCCTGAGCGCCCTCAATGACATATTTTCTAGCTTTTTCCTCATACCGGCCTAGCTCAGCAAGCAAATTAAGGTCTTGCTCCAAGTACTTAGCAGCCAGTTTCTCCCCTTCCGGGAC
>DAOUZD010000177.1 GCA_030665795.1 Dehalococcoides sp. | reverse complement strand
TTAAATCAGAGTGCCCGACTATAATTTGACAATGATTATTGACTTCCATACTCACGTCTTCTCACCCCGAATAAAGAAAAACCGCCGCCAGTATGTTGATAATGACCCCTGTTTCGCCCTCCTCTACTCCGACAAGGAGGCCAAACTCGCCACCGCCGAGGAACTCATTGACAGCATGGACAAAGCCGGGATTGATATTTCGGTTATTGTCAACATCGGCTGGACGACACACGAGCTGTGCGTCGAAACCAATGACTACATCTTAGAATCAATCGCCCGTTATCCGCAACGCTTAATCGGTTTCGGTACGGTTCAACCGCAGTCATCTGGAGCTGCCGTAGCTGAAATTGAGCGCTGTGCCAAAGGGGGCGTCAAGGGAATCGGTGAGATGAGACCAGACATGCAATTCTTCGACTTTGGCGACGAAGAAATAATTCCGCCATTTGTTGAAGTACTAAAGAAGCACCAGCTTATTCTGCTCACCCACACCTCGGAACCGGTTGGGCATGACTATTCCGGCAAAGGAATTGTTACCCCGGACATGCTCTACCCTTTTATTACCCGCTATCCCGATTTAACCATTGTCTGTTCCCACTGGGGCGGCGGCTTACCTTTCTACGCACTGATGCCGGAAGTAAAGCAGGCAATGCAAAATGTCTTTTTTGATACCGCTGCCTCGCCGTTTCTCTACAGTTCCGAGATATATCATCAGGTGAGCCAGCTGGTCGGGGCGGACAAGATTCTTTTCGGCAGTGACTACCCCCTGCTAGCACAAACCCGCTTGCTCCAGGAGATAAACTCCACAGACCTATCTGAAGAAGAGAAGAGGCTGATTCTATCCGGCAACGCCCAGAGGCTGCTCGGGATTAAGGGCACGGCTTAAACTATGGAGCAAATTCGTTCTTTTATTGCCATTGAACTGCCTGATGAGGTCAAGCAGGCGCTTGCCCAGCTACAGGCACTACTGAAAACGGGTAAGCAACCGCCGGTAAAGTGGGTTGACCCGTATAGCGTTCACCTGACCTTAAAATTTCTGGGCAATATTGCCGCAGATAAGACTGGTGAAATAACCGAGGCGATAGAGAAAGCGGCTCAGGGAGTATCACCTTTCCAACTGGAGGTCAAGGACCTGGGAGTTTTCCCCAATTTCAGGAGAGTCCGGGTCGTTTGGGTGGGGGTGAGTGGTGAGGTAGCCCAACTTAGCCAGCTTCAAAAACGCATTGAGTCCAATCTGTCGCCTCTCGGCTTCGCTTCCGAGTCGCGATCATTTACGCCTCATTTGACCCTGGCGCGAGTCCGTGAACAAGCCTCACCGGCAGAGCAGCAAAGCTTCGGACAGCTCATCGCCAGCACCAGATTTGAGGGGGTTTATAGCTTTAGAGTCGATTCGATTAACCTAATGAGGAGCCAGCTAACCAGTGAGGGTGCTATTTACAGTCAAATTAGTTCGGTCAAGCTAAAAAAAACCTTGCCAAAAGTCGCTGATTAGTTGTATACTTAAAAACAATTTTAGGTTGGGAGGAGGACCTCATGGAACAATTCAGTTTCCCCAAGTGCCAAAAATGTCAGTCTGGAGACCTGGTGCCCCTGTCCGATTTCGGTAGTCAAGGGGCGGCTATTCAGTACAAAGCGTGGGTCTGCACCAATCCTGATTGCGGCTTCAACCTTAAAATCAGGAATGGTGATGTTTATCTGAACGAACCCATTTTGAGTGGAGCACTCCACAGTCCCCGCTCCCGATAAAATAGTGAGTCACCTTACAACCTTTAGTTATTGGTGATAAAGGTGCTTCCTCAATTAGCCAAACTCAAGGGGACAGCACTTGACCTTTTATTTCCACAGTACTGCGTCGGCTGTGGCAAGGAAGGCAGGTTGATTTGCTCTTCTTGCCGCCAGTCACTGTCTCGAATTGCACCGCCAATCTGTCCCCGATGCGGTCGGCCTCAACCCAGCGGCATACTCTGTCCCGACTGCGTTAGCTGGCAGGCAAAAATAGATGGCATTCGCTCGCCGTTTCGATTTGAAGGAGTAATGCGCCAGGCGATTCATCAACTAAAATACCGTAACCTGAGAGCCCTGGTAGTGCCTCTGGCCAAGTTGCTGCGGGACTATCTCATCACCAACCCGGTGCCCGGAGAGATTTTAGTCCCGGTACCAATGCACCAGAAACGATTGAGGGAGCGCGGCTACAATCAATCCGGCCTGCTGGCCCGAGAACTAGGCAAACTCACCGATTTAACGGTGATAGACGATTGTCTCGTCCGCCAGCGGCACACACCACCCCAGGCCAGAACCTCAACGGTAGACGAACGAAGAAGCAATATCGCCGATGCCTTTGTCTGCCGTGACCACAGGCTGCGGAATAAACAAGTACTGCTGATTGATGATGTCGCCACCTCCGGAGCTACCCTTGACGCCTGTGCTGCGGTGCTAAAAGCATCCGGAGCGGTCTCAGTATGGGGCCTGGTAATGGCCAAAGAGATTTAATCAAAGGAGTGAAAAGATGGAGCTACAGATAGCGGGTAAGAATATGGAGCTGACGCCAGCGGCGCGTCGCTACATTGAGCGCAAGCTAGGCAAACTTAACCGTCATTTACCCAATCTCATTGAGGCCAAGGTAGAAATTACTGAAGAAAAGACAAAATCTCCCCAGCAGCGTTTTGTGGTGCGGGTAACGGCAGCCGGTAGTAGAAATTCGTTCCACAGTGAGGAGAGGGGGGAGGACCTGTTTCAGGCTGTTGACAGGGTGGCAACAATCATGACCCGTCAACTGGAGCACTACAAG
>DAOUZD010000152.1 GCA_030665795.1 Dehalococcoides sp. | reverse complement strand
GTCAGCAGGAGGACTTTAGCTCCTTCACTATGGTAACTTTCTACCGGGGAGTAATAGCGCCCGAAGGCCTTGCCAAATTCCTGCCAGCACTCAAGAATAACCTCTTTAGCCGTTTCCAGATTTATTTCCTGCGCCCACTTTACCTCAGTATAGATAAAAGGTGGACCAAAAGCTCCCATAGTTACCGGTTTTTCTGGGTCTAAAGTTAGGGGAGGCTTAAATGGGGGGAGAAACTGGTTAACTTCACTCTGCTCAGGAAGTATGATAGGCTCAATGACATGGGTCAGGGAAAACCCGTCCAGGTGAATCATCACCGGTAGTAAAACCCGGCTATCTTCACCAATGCGGAAGCCACAGATGACATTGTCAACCGTCTCCTGCCCATTTTCAACAAATATTTGAATCCATCCGGTATCTCGAACTGCCATCGCATCAGAGTGGTCACTCCAGATGCTAATTGGTGCTGATATGGCACGGTTAGCCACGGCCATAACTACCGGCAGCCGCATAGAGGAAGCAATATATAATACCTCGTGCATTAACTCTAATCCCTGACTGGCAGTGGCGGTAAAGGTTCGAGCCCCTACCGCTGAGGCGCCAACGCAGGCGCTCATTGCCGAATGTTCCGATTCGACCGGAATATAGGAAGCTTGTAACTCGCCATTGGCGACCAATTCCGCCAAGTGTTCAACAATGTGAGTTTGCGGCGTTATCGGGTAAGCCGCTACCACATCAGTGTCGGCTAGTTTCACCGCATCAGCAAGTGCTACTGAAACCTCTAATCCTTCCCTTTTCGCCATTATTTCTCCTCCTCGACCATGGTTATTGCGTCTTTGGGGCACTCCTCAGCGCAGATGCCACACCCCTTACAATAAAATAAATCGGCTTCAAAATAGCCTTCCGGGGTCTTGGCAATGCATCCTTCAGGACAATAGTAATAACAGAGGGTACATTTGTTGCATTTGCTAAAATCAAAGACTGGCCTTCGAGACTTCCAGTCACCAGTTTTGAATTGAATGGCATTCCCTGGCTCGGTGATAAAACAACCGATTTCTAACTCTTTCCAGCCTAATTCACCTTCAGCTTTAGGTTTAGCTTTTGATTTCTCCATTTACTACTCACTCTCCTATTAAGGTTTCTTGTTGAGCTCTTTCCATAGCTTTGATGTTCCGTTCGGCTAATCTGGTAAAACGTTTTTCCAGCGGTTTCTTCATCGCTTCTAGCGTGATAACATTGGTCGCTTTGATTAAGGCACCAACCATAGTCGTATTGGCAATGGGAACCCCTAGTGATTCCTGGGCGATCTTGGTAGCATCAATTATGGCCAATCGGCTGTTAATGCCAAACTCAGAGCGGATTTGCTCGATAGATTTCTTCGTGTTAATGATAACGGTACCTTTCTCTTTCAGTCCTGAGGTAGCATCTAGGATGGATAACAGGCTAGAATCAAGTACAATCACCACATCAGGTTGGTCCACTTCTGCCCTGGTTCTGATAGGTTCTTCGCTGTTTATTCGGTTAAAGGCGAGGACCGGGGCACCTCTTCTCTCCGGAGTAAAACTGGGGAATGCCTGAGCATACTTGCCTTCATTTATGGCTGCCTGTGCCACCAATTCTGCCGAAGTAACGGCGCCTTGACCACCACGACCGTGCCACCTAATCTCAGTAAGTTTATTCGCCATCTCACTCTCCTGACTACACTAAAGCGCCCCTGGAGCGACTTGAACGCTCGCACCCAGCTCCGGAGGCTGGTGCTCTATCCACCTGAGCTACAGGGGCTACAGTTTTATTATACCTTGTAGCTAGTGAAAGAGCAATGAGAGAGAAAATGAGGGCAAACAAGAGTGCCAGCGTTCCGATTGTCATTGGTACCAAGAGCAAGGTACTATCCAGGCTCATAGATTCAATTTACTTCCGAATAGCCGACATATTATAACTGTCCTTCATAAATAAAGCAAGTATTGACATTTTCGTCCAGTGCCAATAAAGTGATTTTAGCAAAGGAGACATTTGTTGGTCTGGCTTCAGTTTATTTTTTGCTTGCTAATCATTTTCTTCTCCGGAAAGAAGGTGGCCAAGTATGGGGACATTATTGCCGAGAAAAGCGGCCTCGGTGGCGTATGGATAGGGCTTGTCGTCATTGCTGTGGTTACCTCACTACCGGAACTTTTCACTGGGGTAAGTGCAATAAGACTGGTTGACGCACCTGACCTTACCATAGGGAACCTTCTCGGTGCTAACATGTTCAATATGCTGAATCTTGCCCTACTTGATTTTATCCACCGGAACGGCTCTCTTCTAGCCGTAGTTAGTCGAACTCATCAACTGACCGGGGTATTTAGCCTGCTTCTAGTTCTATTAGTCGCCATTTTTGTCTTTATTAGCAGCCAATTTCACCCCATGGGCATAGGCTGGATTGGTTGGTATACGCCGGTCATCATCCTTTTGTACCTGGCTTTTGTTAGGTTAATCTTCCTTTTCACGAAGCGCCACCCTCTCCTTCAAGAATCTGGGCTGGCTTATGGAGAAGAATCTCCTGGTAAAGTCTACCTCTACTTTGTTATCTCGGCGGCTTTTATCATCGGCGCTGGCATCTGGCTGGCATTTATCGGGAATGAGATAGCCCAGGTTTATGGGTGGGGACAAAGCTTTGTGGGGAGTCTTTTCCTTGCCTTCACCACCACCTTGCCGGAAATCACTGTTTCTTTCGCAGCAATGAGAATTGGTGCTAATGACATGGCGGTAGCTAATATAATAGGCAGTAACCTGTTTAATATGACCATTATCCCTATTGATGACTTGCTTTATTTGAAGGGTCCTGTCCTGGCAGCAGTCTCAGGAAGCCACTTCGTCACCGCCTTCATCGTTATCCTAATGACGGCAGTATTTATTACCGGGCTTAGTTTTAAGCCCAGAAGGTTCTTCAGACTGAGCTATTGGAATGCCACTGTGATTTTGCTGTTTTTTATTGGTGCTTACTTCAGTTTCACTCTAGCCTAACAGCAAGCTTGTCCCTTCTTTTATCACAGTGCTCCTAGTATCGAACCTCGCCTCTAGAAGAGAAAGTCCCAAGCAAGTATGACGACAAGGCAGAGCAGCACCACTATTACCATTATGCCCAGTGAAATCCGGTAACGGTCAGGGCTAAAAGTTGAAGGTTCAGGGGCTGGTTTTTGAGCACGGAAGAAAACGTATCCGGCGTTTTTAATTATCTCAACAAGGTAGCCTGGAGGATTAGCCCCCAGCTTGACCATAACCCGGACAAGGCGAAGCGACAGGTCTTCCACAGCTCCA
>DAOUZD010000070.1 GCA_030665795.1 Dehalococcoides sp. | reverse complement strand
GGTCATCATTAATCCTTCCCGGGTAAATTATCCTTATCGGCTCACCCTCTTCCGTGGCCAGATTGGTTTTACCCAGCAACTGCTGCTGCCAGATTTTAACGATTAAGCTCTCGGGGAGGTTGTTTATTAATCTTTCCTCCTTATAGCCTCTGATATTTTACACGTAAACGTGTAGTATGTCAAGACTTTTTCGGTAGTTTTTGGGGTGGGGCGGCCTCATATTTAAATTTTGCCCGTTCGGCAACAATAGATAGAAGGGTAGCTGAGGCACCCCGGGGCTGATACATCCCGGTTTCCCATTCACTTATGGTTTGCTGACGGGTACCTAATCGAGAGGCCAGCTCACGCTGGGTTAGACCCAGGTGGTGCCTTAAGGATTGAATCCTCTGACTATCCCACCGAGTTTTCTTTACCTCATACTGGTTGGGCATAGTTCAAGGCTACACGATTTAGTGTAAACTGTCAAGTTAGAATAAATCGATACAGTAAAATTTAAAGCAAATAAGCGTTTTATGAAGAAATAAAGGTTCATATAATCATCTAAGTGACTCTTAATAGTTATATATTACCGTAAATACTTGTATTCTGAGTTGCGAACAGGTGCTAGATTGCGCTATGATAGAAGCGTTAGCACTCTCGCCCTGAGAGTGCTAACAAATTGAGTGAAACTCATAAGAGGTTAATTTTTTACAGAAGGAGGACAGGAATGGCAGTCAAGTTGCAGCCGTTGGCTGACCGGCTGGTAGTCAGACCTATTGAAGCGGAGGAAAAAACGAAGACGGGAATCTACCTGCCGGATACGGCTAAGGAGAAACCTCAGGAGGGTGAGGTTATTGCGGTTGGTCCGGGCAGGCTATCCGAGGATGGCAAACGGATAGCGATGGATGTCAAGGTGGGTGACATCGTGATTTACGCTAAGTATGGGGGTACGGAAATAAAAATTGACGACGAAGAGCTGATGATTTTACGCGAGAGCGATATTCTGGCGAAAAAAGGCAAGTAACCACAGAAATATAGTAAGGAGGAGAAAATGGCGAAACAGATTATTTTTGGTGAGGAGGTTAGACGTTCTCTCAAGAAAGGAATAGATACTTTGGCCGATGCGGTCAAAGTTACCTTGGGCCCCAAGGGGCGTCCGGTGGCACTGGATAAAAAATGGGGAGCGCCCACAGTGATTGATGACGGGGTGTCTATTGCCAAGGAAATTGAGCTTCCGGAACCATTTGAGAACATGGGGGTGCAGCTGGTTAAGGAAGCCGCCAGCAAGACTAATGATGCTTGCGGCGATGGGACGACGACCTCAACTCTTCTGGCGCACGCCATTATTACCGGTGGCTTTAAGAATGTGGCGGCCGGTGCTGAGCCCCTGGCGCTGAAAAGAGGCATTGAGAAGGCGACCGGCGCCATTATTGAAGAGCTTAAAAGGGTATCAGCTTCGGTAAAGGACAAGGAGCAGATTGCTCAGGTGGCGACGATTACCGCCGTTGACCGTGAGATTGGGGACTTGATTGCCGAGGTGATGGACAAGGTGGGGAAGGACGGAGTCATCACCGTTGAGGAGTCCAAGGGCATCGCCTTTGAGACCGAATATGTGGAAGGCATGCAGTTTGACCGTGGCTATATCAGCCCCTATTTCATCACCAATCCCGAGCGTATGGAGACGGTGATTGAAGACCCCCATATTCTGATTACCGATAAGAAAATCTCGGCGGTAGCTGACCTCTTACCAGCTCTGGAGAAGATACTGCAGGTATCAAAGAACCTGCTGGTGGTGGCGGAGGATGTGGATGGTGAGGCCCTGGCTACCCTGGTGGTCAATAAGTTGCGGGGTACCATCAATGTTCTGGCGGTCAAGGCACCTGGTTTTGGCGACCGGCGCAAGGCAATGCTGGAGGACATGGCAGTCCTTACCGGCGGTAAGGTGATTTCAGAGGAGGTGGGGCGAAAGCTGGACTCGGTTACGGTAGAAGACTTGGGTCACGCGCGCCGGGTGACTGCGGATAAGGATAAGACGACTGTCGTTGAAGGCAAGGGCTCGGAAGAAGATATTAAAGCCAGAATCAAGCAGATTAAGGCTCAGATAGAGGAGACTACCTCTGATTTTGACCGCGAGAAACTGCAAGAAAGGCAGGCCAAGCTGGCCGGTGGTGTGGCCGTAATCAAGGTGGGCGCGGCGACTGAGGTTGAGCTTAAGGAAAAGAAACACCGGGTCGAGGACGCGTTATCGGCAACCCGGGCCGCGGTAGAAGAGGGCATTCTGCCCGGTGGTGGCGTTGCCCTGCTCAACTCACTTTCGGTTCTGGACAAACTGACGGTTGAAGGCGATGAAGCCACTGGCGTTGATATCGTGAGAAAGGCGGTGGAAGAACCGATTCGCTGGATTGCGATTAATGCCGGTAGAGATGGGTCAGTGATAGTAGATGCGGTCAAAAAGAGCCCGCCCGGAGAGGGTTACGATGCTGAGGCCGATGACTTCGGTGACATGGTGAAAAAGGGTATTATCGACCCGACCAAAGTGGTAAGGACGGCGCTGCAAAATGCGGCTAGCGTTGCGGTTATGGTCTTGATTACCGAATCATTGGTTACCGATATTCCAGAAAAGGAGAAGACACCGCCAATGCCCGGTGGTGGTATGGAGGGAATGTACTAATCTAGCCTCAGCAAGTATAGGTGTTAAAATAGCCGCGGTCTTTAAGGCTGCGGCTATTTCTTTATGATAGGGTGTTTAAGAGGGGTGAAGGCCCTCTTGCTAATGTCTTTTTCCTCTCCTTTGGCCGAGAGGTACAATCGGCATCACACGTGATTCCATAAAATTTCTGGCCATAAAGCGGGGAGGTGGTAACGTGTTACCCCGAAGCATGGGACGAGTACATTTTATTGACAACTCCGTCTCTGGCTTGTATTCTATTTGTTGATGTCCTTATTGCTTAGCTCCCTTCTGGTGAAGGATGATTTGGCTACACTCTTGAAAACCAAGGCTTTTCCACGTATTGAACTGCACAGTCTGGCGAGTTTGTGCGCTATTGATACAGGGAATGATTTTGACGTCAGAAAGCAAACACATCAACCTCAGATTTCATACCCTGGTAAGGCAAGAGTGGGCGAGTATTAAGGAGGTAGAGTTTCCGGTAAAATGAGCATTGCCGAGTTAGTGAAGCAAGGGAAATTCGTCGTCACCGCCGAGGTCGGCCCTCCTAAAGGCGTGGATATTCAGGAGATGCTGGAGACCGTCGAATTGATGCGAGGTAGAGTCGACGCCATCAATGTTACCGACCAGCAAAGCTCGGCAATGAGGCTGGGTTCACTGGCTATCTGTCACCTCATCAAGGAGAAAGGGCTGGAGCCCGTTTTCCAGATAACCTGTCGGGACCGAAATCGTATCGCATTACAATCCGATTTGCTCAGTGCCTATGTTCTGGGCATTGAAAATGTCCTCTGTCTTACCGGCGACCACGTTTCTTTGGGTGACCATCCTCAGGCCAAACCTGTCTTTGACCTCGACTCGGTTTCTCTCCTACTGACCGCCAAGGAGTTAGCGCAGGGGCGGGACCTTGCCGGAAAAGAACTAATGGGAGCCCCTAATTTCTGTCTTGGGGCAGTAGTAACTCCTGGAGCTGACCCCGTAGAACCCCAAATTATCAAAATGGAGAAAAAAGTAAAGGCTGGGGCGCAATTTTTTCAGACTCAGGCGGTCTACGAGCCAGAGAAGTTTAAAGAATTCATGAAAGCGGTAGCCTATCTCAATGTGCCGGTGTTGATGGGGATTGTGCTTCTGAAATCAGCAGCCATGGCCCGGTTTATGAATAAGAATGTTGCCGGAGTGTATGTACCGGATGACCTCATCGAGGAGATGGACGGAGCGGAGAACCGGGCCCAAAAGAGCATCGAAATCGCGGCTCGCTTAATTAAGGAGATGAAGCCTCTATGTCAGGGAGTACACATCATGGCTATCGGCTGGGAAAATAAAGTTCCCGAAGTGCTTGACGCTGCCGGATTGTAGCTTGCACCTAGTCGACAGAGGTTATAGAATGAAGGGCGGAGTCTTATAGATGACGACAGGGTTAAGTGGTCGCTCACTACCTGAAGAAGAACTCGGTCCTGAGCTTACGCCAGAAGAAGCCGCTTTGATTGTCAGGATTGGCGTGTTCGTCAAGATGAGGTGGCTGGCGATTGCTGGCGTCATCATCGCCAGCCTACTGGCTACCCAGGTGTTCAACATCAGCTTCCCTTTGCTGCCCGTGTACCTCATCTGCGTCGTTATGACTTTGTATAACTTCTGGTTTTTTTACCAAGCGCGAAGCCTTAAAGCTGAAGCTAGAGGCTCACTGACGCAAAGCTTAGCGGTGCCACTAAGACGATTGCTTACCATACCGAAAGCAACCTCCCCGTTAATTGATCAGGCCCGGGCCATCGGCGACATTCACATCGGCATCGATTTAGTAGCGCTCACCGTGCTTCTTCATTTCACGGGTGGGATAGAGAATCCCTTTATCTTCTATTTTGTCTTCCATGTGATTATCGCTGGCGTGCTGCTCCACCACCGGATAGCCTATGTCGTCGCTACCGCAGCCACCTTCCTGGTTCTCTTGCTGGTGGGATTGGAGTACAGCGGGGTGATTCCCCACGTTCACCTAGAGGGATTCGCTTCGCCTGACCTGTATCAACAGGAGATATATATTCTGGGTATTTTTATCGCTCTAGCTACCTGTCTCTACGCCTCTGCCTACATGGTCACCAACATTTCCGGGGAATTGAGGAAGCGGCAGCGGGAAGTGGTTGTCCTGCAGCAGAAGGGGCTCCGAGAGAAAACAAAAGAGCTGGAAGAAGCCGGTAAGGAGTTAACCAAGTTAGAAGAAGGCAGAAAGCACCTGCTCCGCTTCCTGGCGATAGCGTCACATGACTTAAAGGCACCGCTAGCTGCTGTCCAGAGCTACTTCCAGCTAATGCTCGGCGGCTTTGCCGGGGAGATGGTCGAGAAGCAAAGGCAGATGGTAGAGAGAAGCAGCAAGAGAATCACCGAGCAATTGGAATTAATCAGCGACCTCTTGGATATTTCCCGGATTGAGGGAGGTCAGATCATTAGAGAGATGGAAGAGGTATCTTTTTCACAGATAGTGGAGAACTCCATCGAAAATGTGCGTACCTTAGCTGACGAGAAAAAAATAAAGTTGGTTTCAGAGGTGCCCAAGTCCTTACCCAAATTTCGAGCCTCCGGCGTCCGCCTGCAGCAGGTGATTACCAACCTATTTACTAACGCGATCAAATTTACCCCCGAGGATGGTGAGATAAAATTGAGAGCTACTGAGCGGGGCGGTAATATTCAGGTGGAAGTTATGGATACCGGAGATGGCATTACCGCCGAGGACCT
>DAOUZD010000053.1 GCA_030665795.1 Dehalococcoides sp. | reverse complement strand
AACATAAACCTCGTTGTCATCGGCGACAATAGCCACGATGTTGGCGTCGTCGGGAGCAACGGCAACAAGCTGCGGTTCGGTGGTGCCGGTGGGATTGGTCAGCTCTGTCCAGCTCACGCCGGCATCGGTTGACTTGTAAATCTTGTCGGCTTCCTTATCAACGGCATAGATGGTGGTGTCATCGCTGGCAACAGCAAAGTCGCTGACATCAGTACCAGCAACAACCATCTTGCCTGTCGCACTGGGTATGGTCTCCGCAGTCCATGCGGTAGTATCAATGAAGAAGGGGCCGAGATGGATAGTGGACTGCCAGTTACCGGCGTTATCCTTACTCCTGATGTGGAAGTAGTGGCTATTACCGTCAGCCAGGACTGAACTGGTAGTAGTCTGAACCCCTTCCTCAATATCCTTAGTCGTGTCAGGGATGGTGGAGTTTTCAGTGTTCCACAGAATAGAGTAACCATCAAGGCCACTGAGGTTGTCGGTGGCGTCAGTCCAGTTGATATCAACCGTGTTATCACTCGACCACACGCTTGTGGTATGGCTGGTGCTGCTAACGCTGGTCGGGTCAGTGGGTGCGGTGGTATCCTTATAGAACTGCCAGCCCCACTCCCCTGATTCACCCTCAACATTGGTGGCATTATCTGTGGCCTTAAAGTAGATGGTGTGGCTACCCTGGGAGAGAGCATTAAATCCGGGGATAGTCCAGTTATCGCTATCCCAGGAGGTACCACCGACATCGGTAAACAGGACTGTCCAGTTTCCAGTGTAGGAGTCCATCTGGTGCCAGCCATCATCCAAAGCCTCGTCATCATCGAAGCCAAAGTTAGAGAAAATTGGCGCGGTATTGTAGTACTGCCCCTCGGCTTCAACTATTGCTTCCATAGTTGGTGGGATGGCAAACTGAAGGATAAAGGTATCCTCGCCAATGGCATATGTCCAGTTGGAACTATAGGTTGACGGCGGGGTATGTGCCTGAGCGTAAACAACTGCATGCCAGGTTCCACCAGCGTCTGTACTTGGAACGAAAGCATGCTGACTTGACAGGTTTCCCGATGCGCCAGAGGTTACGTTATCGGTGGCTCTCTTGGTATTGCCGCCATCATAGTAGGCTACCCCATAATTTTGGCTGGCCAGTAAGCCAGTGATATACATGTAGGTAGTGTTCTCAGTAGCGTAGCCAGTGAAGTTGTCGCAGGCGGTGGTATGCGTGGCGTCACTATAGGAGACGGGAGTGACCAGCGTTGAATTAACCGAATTACCGGCATCTAACAGTCCCCAGCCATATTCATCATCCTTGCCGGCGGTTCCCTTATCGGTGGTGGTAGAAAGGAGGGCATGTCTCACCTGCGCTGATGTCCAGGTGGGGTGCTCCGCCAAAATTAGTGCCGCCACACCGGACACATGAGGGGTAGCCATGGATGTCCCTTGCAAAAACCAGTAAGAAAAATCTGTAACGTTCTGGGTATATGGATTAAAGGTATTTTGAAGGACGCCGTCACTATAATTGTCACTATTCTGGTCTACAGTTGTGTCGCCACCGGGAGCAGCCATGTCAACGTAAGAGCCAGTATTGGAGTAAGGAGCACGAGCCTGGTCATATCTGGTCGCCCCCACGGCGATGACATAGTCATCATAGGCGGCCGGATATTCAGGGTCATTCCCCGTCTGATAGTCATTGCCTGCGGCAGCAATAATAATAACCCCGGCGTTGCGGGCATAGGCAACCGCATTTGCCTTGGTAGTGGAATGAGAGCCACCGGCACTGTAGCTGATGATATGGGCACCGTTATCCGCAGCGTAGTGGAAACCGTCAGCCATCTGGGCGTGAGTCCCGCTGCCGGCGCTATTAAGTGTCTTTATCGGCATAATCGTGGTGTTGAAGGCTATTCCTGCCACTCCCAGGTTATTATTGGTGCTCTGGGCAATGGTGCCGCAGACATGGGTGCCATGACTGTTGTCATCATTAGGATGGGCGTCACTGTTGACGAAGTCCCAGCCACTGGTGAAATTGGTGTTAGCCAAGTCCGGTGCCTGCACATAGACACCGTATGTTTCATAAGCCACACCGCTATCTACGACAGCTACGATTATGCTTGAATCTCCTCCATAATTTGGAGAACTGGTATCCAAGTCCCAGGCGGCCTCCAGGTTAATCTGATTAAAGTGCCACTGTAGGGAATATCCGGGGTCATTGGGGCTCCAGGTTATGTGGTCGATATAGTTCGGCTCGGCATATTCCACATTGGGTTGCTTCGAGTAAGCTTGAACCATCTCAGCCACGGTTTTCCCTTTGGGAATCTTTAACACCTTAAATCCGGCGAATCGGCTGGTATGAACTACCTCAGTTCCAAACTTATCATTTAGCTTCTTTTCGGTAGCAACGTCAATTCCACGCTTGAACTTAACTATTACCTGGTCGGGGACATACTTCTCAGGACCGGGAGGTAGCGGCGGCCCTTCTTCGATGGGTAAGTCATCGGCAGTAGCTTCGTAAGGAGGAAGCGAGAACACTCCTCCGGCTAGAAGTATCAGCGTTAACAGGACAATTAACCCAGTCTTTATTATTCTTATCTCCTCATACATTTGTCTTTACCTTGCTTATTTAGATTCAGGGCTCAGGTGCTCAATGTAATTGGGCTCGGCATATTCCACAATCGATTGTTCAGAGTAGATAGCAACTATCTCAGCCATTGTCTTTCCTTCGGGAATCTGCAACACCTTAAACCCGGCAGCAGGATTAATTGTTCTAGGTACTTGTCTAATAAGCTCATTCACCCGCAAAACCCCTCAAGATTCGCAATACAGGTTCCATTCCAATATTCCAAAATTGCGGAAATGCAGCAAGGATGGGAATCGCAATTTTAACTACGAGTATGCCTGATTTGCTCCACCCCGAGACTGTGAGTTTCACCTCTCGTAATAAGTAAGTTTGAGCAGACATAAGAGCTGGTTGGCTTTGTGCAGACTCCAGCGACGCGCCTACCAGGGTATTAATCATTTCGTTTATCTGTCTCTTAGACCGCTTCATTTCATCGCAACAGGATGCAGCAACTACATAGCTATAGATAAGAACTACCAAGTGAATAAATGCTAAAATTCCAAAGGTCGTTTCGAAAAATATGTTTCCCCAAATCGTCCACTGAAGCCCAAAGAATATGAGGTCCGGGATTAAGAACACCAAAGCCAGCGTAAACACTTGATGCATGTAATCTCGATATGGCTCTAACCCCAAGAATTTATCTGAATCTAGTGGATTGATAAGCTTGTTTTTACCTAGAAAGACTAAATTGATGATTGACTCTCTGCTTTCCGTTATAGGAGAACTTCTCAAAGCACGCGCTTCCTCGTTAAAGTCCCTTAGTGCTCCACATAGATGTAATAGCAGTCGTCTATATGGTCTAATCACAAATAATACTATGAAAATGGGGAAGAAGATTGCCACAACGAGGTCATTGGCTTCAAAAAAGCCTATACCGCCGAGAAAACCGATAAAAGGTGGGTCTAATATCCATAGTACACTGACAAGTAAGGAAACTACGAGGAAAATTGCAAGACTGAGTAAAGTTGTTTTGTTGGATCTCGAAATTTTAAAAACATTCACCCAGTAATCCTCTTGAAAGTACTCTTTCAAATGGGGATACCTTTCTCCAGTTGTTGTCCAATCGTAGAATTGCTTCTGAAGCAAACAGAGGCGTCTCACCGCCCATATTGATATTAAAGATGCGAAAATGGCTACGATAGCCCAGTAGTCTATAGGCAAAAGCTCCTTTTCTACTATCCATTCACTCGGATAAGGAGGTGCCATCCCGAAACCATGAGTAATATCAAAAAGAAACCAAAGGGACACGAGGGACATCAGTATTGAAAAATTACGACCATTTAAGAGGAGTGAAGAGAAGCTAAACTTTTCCTCGGGTATCTCATCGGTTTGTTTTCGTTTTGTTGCTGTATGTTCCACCTTTCGTTACCTCCACTACGCCTCTCCAACTGTCTAATGTTTTTCAGGTCTTCCGAGCAGCGTCTCTTTACTCTTTGACCAAACCATGTTCGACCAGGTACTCATGCGCAACCTCGGCTGCTTTCATTTTGTCTATATCTACTTTGGCGCTAAGTTCCTGCCATACCCTTCGGCTTTTTTTAACTATCTCATGATGAGCAGGTTCTCCTCCACCAGGGAAAGTCTCAACCAATTCATTGAGAATTCCTGGAATTTCTGAATAGTTATCAATAATTTCTCTGCGGACACAAGGGGTAAGGTCATACGGTGGAAAGAAACTCTTATCATCGATATATACGTGCCAACTATATTTGGCAATCACTGCATCAGTTCCGAAGACCATGGCGACATCACACTCTCTTTCCTTTAAACTCTGTAGAGAAGCTCCGGCAACATCCTTGGTTAGGAGAGAGGATTCCGCAACTTTGAAGTTATAGTGCTTTTCCAGACCCGGAAGGCCGTCTGTACGTGTGGAGAATTCTAAACCGATGGCAGTCCCAATCTTACCGTCCTTTTTTCGGTAAAGCGAGGCTAAATCAGAGAGAGTTGTTAAACCGTGTTCTACAGCGAACGAGGTCCAAGAAGCAAGAGCATAAGTATTATTGTTCCATATTGGAGTGAGCCATATAAGGCCGTTGCTGCGCCAGTCTTCTTGTTGTACACGTTGGCACATCTCATTATTATTTATCCCTGGTTCGTAATCGTGACCAAGATACATGACCCACGCTGTCCCAGTATAGTCTGCGCAAATATCAATGTTGCCGTCTTCCATCTGTTCCCTGAGAGCCATAGAGGAGAGTCCCGAGACCAACTGAACTGTGAATCCCCGGTCCTCCAACAGCTGCTTCATTAACTCACCAATAATATGCTGCTCCGTAAAGTTCTTATTTCCGATGATTACTTCCTTATCATTCGAGTCCGGACCGTCACAGCTGGCTGCCATCACGGTCAGAATAAGGGCTAAAACTGCTACTGAAATAATAACAGTTTGTTTACGCATTTGTTCCTCAAAGATTTATTGTAGCTGCTTTACGCGTTTGAGCTTGATTATGATAATGTCTTATTTTGTCTCACACCATTTTTGAAAACTCAACCTCGGACCTAGAGAGTCATTCGACTCTCGCCTGCCCTACCACGCGCCTCCTTTGTTGTGTTTTGCAAAAATAAAAGGGCGCCAGCCACCGCTTCTCATTTAGTGGTCACCGACACCCCATTTCACTTCCCATACCATCACCTTCCCCCACCCAAAGTTGTAGTATAATGTCGTACTCGAATCTCGTATGCGATATTTGAATTTAAGGATATACCGTCGCTTTATGTTTGTCAATCCCCCTGAAGAGGTTTTGTAGAGCGTTGAGTAAGGTGTTAGGTGAAGTCTGGCAATACTACTCGCGGTCTTTGTTATCTTCGTGTTAGAAATGCTATGATAAGCATGGTGAACAGATGGTTGACACTTCTCACGCTCTGGACTAATTCATAGGGTGAGAGTATTCCACAGTGTCAGTGGTATTCGATTCTAGGAGTTGCGAGAATATGAATACGCTTTCAACTACAGACAGGGATTACAACCTATGGGTATTGCTGCATCAGGCAAAAGATGCCGTATTCAAGGCCAGGCAGAAAGAACTAAGTCAATATGGGATATCAGCTATGGAGGCTGCAGCTTTATTCATTATCCAGGCCATTGGCAACAAGCCGACACCTGCTGAGATATCACGGTGGATTTTCCGAGAGCACCATCTTCCGTGCCCTGAAACGGGAGGGGTTGATCAAGCCGGCGGAGATAGTGGGTTTCAAGGCAGGTAAGGAGTACCACCGCAAGACGAAAAGAGCCAACGAGCTCTGGGCCACCGACTGTTCTCATATC
>DAOUZD010000071.1 GCA_030665795.1 Dehalococcoides sp. | reverse complement strand
GTATCCCCCATTGCCGAGACCACCACCACCACCTGATTGCCCTCATCCTTAGTCCGAGCAATGCGCTGCGCTACTTTTTTAATCCGCTCCGCATTCGCCACCGACGAGCCGCCATATTTCTGAACAATTAACGCCATTTGTTTCTAAACCTTCCCCACCAGTCTCCCCGTAATTTTATACCCTTCCTCAAGCAAAAAGCCAGTCCTTTTTGCCTCCGCCTCGGTGAACCTCTTGGCCCCGTTAGCGGTAAACCCTTTTCCCCAGAGCAGAAACGGCACCGGGTCATCAGTATGGGTCTGCACCTCAATTGGGGTGGGGTGGTCGGGCATAATCAACAGCCGAATGTCTCCCCGCCACGAGCGAAGCCGGCTGACCACCTCCCTATCTATTCTCTCTATCGCCTCTATTTTATCGTCAATTGAGCCGTCATGCGCCGCCTCATCTGGTGCCTCAATATGAATCACCACCATATCATGTTCTTCCAGCGCCTTAATCGCTCCGGCACCCTGGGCGGCATAGTCATTGTCCTGACCATCGGTTACCCCGGCGATGTCCAGCACCGCCATTCCCATTATTCGGGCTAAACCCTTAAGAAGGTCAACTCCAGAAGTCATCGCCGCATCGAGACCATAAATTTGCTGAAATGACGGCATATCCGACAACTTACCGCTACCCCAGAAAAGCCAGACCATGGTCGCCGGTATTTCACCGCGAGACCGCCGCGCTGTGTTCACCGGGTGCTCCCTCAGCACTTCCTCCGAGCGTGCCATCAGGTCTCTAAGTAGCTCGCTTCCCGGACCACGGGGAAGAAGGTCAGCAATGGGCTTGTCCGGAATATCATGCGGCGGCGTACAATTGGCCAGGAGGGTATCCTCATGCCCTTTGAGTTTGCAGATGTGCCGGTAGCTGACGCCCGGGTAAAAGTGCACTTCATCACTGCCGAGAGCTTCGTTTAAAGCGGCGATAAGGGTTTGCGCCTCATCGGTGCTGATATAACCCGAGCTGTAGCTCCACATTTTCCCGTCACGAATCGCCACCAGATTGCAGCGGAAAACAACCTCCCCATCCTCAATAGGGATGCCCATGCTCCTGGCTTCAATGCCCGCCCGACCCCGGTAATAGACCTTTGGGTCGTAACCAAGCACAGACATACAGGCGCAAGCACTGCTCGGTTCCATCCCGGGTGGGACGGTACGGACCAGCCCCACCATACCTCCCTTTGCCATGGTATCCAGATTGGGAGTGCGGGCAAGTTCCAGACAGGTCTTACCGCCTCGCTCCGGTATTGGCCAGCCCGAGGCACCATCAATTATCAGAACACCGTATTTCATAAGCCTTCACTTAAGTTTACAATAGATGTTAAATCCGTCTATAATAAGGCTGACGGGGCGTAGCGCAGTCCGGTTAGCGCGCAGCGTTCGGGACGCTGAGGTCGGAGGTTCAAATCCTCTCGCCCCGACCATCTTATTATACTTCTTTCTTCGCTTCCTCCCAAAGGGCATTTTGCTCCTCGAAGGATAAATCACCGAAGTTTACCCCGCGCTGGCGGCAGACCTCCTCCATATAGGAAAAGCGACGGTAAAACCGTTTATTGGTTTCCCGCAGTGCCGACTCTGCGTCAATCCCCATCCGACGCGCAAAATTCACCAGGGTAAAGAACAAATCGCCAAACTCGCGTGCCCTTAGTTCCTGGCTATCAGCCTGCTTGAATTCACGAACTTCCTCCACCAGCTTATCGATGACACCACCAATATCCTCCCAGTCAAAGCCAACTTGCGCCACCCGTCTTTGAACATCCTGACTATAACTTAAGGCCGGTAGCTGCTTGGGCACATTCGCCAGCATCGATGCGTCACTTCCCCTCTCCTTTTTCTTGAGCGCCTCCCAGTTCATGAGCACCTCATCGGCATCCCTCACCTTTAGCGAGCCAAAGACATGCGGATGACGCTGGATTAGCTTGGTATTGATGTTACGTATGACATCGCCAATTTCAAATTCTTCCGCTTCAGCCGCAATCTGGGCGTGGAGAACGACCTGCATTAGAAGGTCGCCCAACTCTTCACGAAGCTTACCAGCATCTCCTTCGTCAAGAGTCTCCAATACCTCATAGCATTCCTCAAGCAGGGCTTCTCGGAGCGACGCATGGGTCTGCTCCCGGTCCCAGGGACACCCATCGGGTCCCCGCAGTCTGGCTATAATATCGACTAAAGTATCAAACTGGCTGAAATTCTCCGGTAAAGACAAGATTTTTCTCCTTTCAATTCGATGGCAGTACCGCCCCGACTAACTGCCTTTGCCCGCGCACAAACTCGGCGGCGGACATGGCTCGCTTCCCTTCAAGTTGTACCTTTAACACACTTAAAATTCCGTCCCCGGTATTGACGCCAAAGCCAGCCCCCTCTCTGTTCAGCGCCACCACCTGCCCCACCGCAAAGGACCCTTCCCCAGACAATGGCTCTGCCGCAATAATCTCAAGCCGCTTCCCTCCCCATCTGGCGTAGGCTCCTGGCCAGGGCTGGAAGGCACGCACCTGCCGCCATACCTCCACCGCCGACAAGTGCCAGTCAATCTCACCCTCTTCCTTGGTGATTGGTGCCGAGTAAGTAGCCTCAGCCTCACTCTGAGGTCGGGGGGTAATTTCACCCCTTGTCCAGCACCGCAAAACTTCCGGGAGCAGCCGAGCCGCAACTTGAGACAGCTTGGCAGTGAGCGAGCCGGTGGTATCCTGTGGAGAAATGGAAACCGGCTCCTGGGCCAGGATAGGCCCGGTATCCAGGCCACTATCCATCAGCATAAGGCTAACCCCGGTGAACTCATCACCGGCCAGAATCGCTGCCGCCACCGGTGAGGCACCTCTAAATCTCGGTAGCATTGTGGTATGAACATGGATACACCCATCCCTGGGGACATCAAAAACCGACTGGGGTAGAATTTGACCAAAAGCGGCCACCACGATAACATCGGGGTGAAAGTCAGCCAGTTGCGCCGCCACCTCTGCCTCCTTTAAACTGGTTGGCTGTACCACCGGTAACTCCCAGGTTAACGCCGCCTTCTTCACCGGCGGAGGAACCAGGGAACGGCCCCTACCGGCCGGTTTATCCAGCTGGGTGTAAACCGCAACCACCTGAAATTGATTAAGAAGGAGCTGCTCCAGCGAGGTAACCGCAAACTCGGGCGTGCCCATGAAAAGAATGCGCATTTAAATCTCCTAGTACTAGTACTAAATTCTAACACCAAAAATATTTTGCCACAACCAGCCATTTTATATCTAACAACGCAAAATCAAGCAAAAATGCAAGTCTGATAAACTTGGTAAGGGAAAAGAGGGATTAAAAATGCCCAGCGATTACCACCAAAACCCTTGCCAGCAAAGAGACCTTGGTAGTATCCTAATAAACATCAACCATTCTTACTGATAAGCCACCAATAAACTCTTCGAAAGTTCAGTAGTTAATTTCTTAGTGGGGGTATTTTTGTGCCTGAAGGAGGAAACCTGTCCCTTTTTCAGGGACTTTAAGAAATAGTACAAGTCAAGCGATAGTTTGAAGGGACTAAATGGAAAATAGGTCAGCACAAGAAATCTGGGACGCTGCCTTAGGGGAACTACAAATCCAGGTTAGCAAGCCAAACTACCGGACCTGGCTGGAGAAAACGCTAGGCTGGAATTACCAGGATAACCAGTTTGTGGTCAGTGTCCCCAATACCTTCATTGCTGAATATTTAGACAAGAACCAGCGTTCTTTAATTGAAAAAACGCTTATTAACCTCACTTCCTCCCACGACATCAAAGTCACTTTTCAAGTAGATGGTAAATATAAGAATGTAGCGGACACGTGCGGTAGTCAATGGAAAAAGGATTCCCCCGAATTCAAGTCAAACTATGTCTTTGATTCCTTCATTGTCGGTAACTGTAACCGCTTGGCTTATGCTGCTGCCCAGGGGATAGCCCAGAACCCGGGGAATACCTATAATCCACTCTATATCTACGGTGGTTCGGGGTTGGGTAAGACCCATCTCTTGCACGCCATCGGGCATTTGGCTCAAGCAAGGCATATTCAGGTGCTTTGTGTCAGTGCCGAACAGTTCACCAATGAGTTCGTCAAGGCGGTCCGGGAGAGAAAAACGGATGAATTCCACAATAAATATCGAAATACTGGTATGTTGTTAATTGATGATATCCACTTTATCAGCGGCAAAAAACAGACTGTAGAAAGCTTTTGCCATACTTTTAATGCCCTCCATAATGCCAATCGCCAGCTGGTTTTCACCAGCGACCAACCACCTAAGTCAATACCGTTCTTGGACAAAAGACTGCGCTCTCGTTTTGAATGGGGTTTAATCGTTAACATCAAACCGCCTGATTTTGAAACCCGCCTGGCTATTTTGCAGTTTAAAGCGAAACAAAGAGAAGTAGACCTTACCATAGATGTGCTGGAGTTCATCGCCGGACAGGTTAAGCAGAACATTAGGGAGCTGGAAGGTTCTTTGAACCGGGTGGTTGCTTTCGCCAGGCTATTTAATGCTTCACCTACCATCGAGTTAGCGGCTCAAGCGCTTGAGGACATAAGTAGTAAAGAATCTGACCGCGCTTCCACTACCTCCAGTCTAGTGATTGAAGCCGTAGCTGACAGCTTCCAGTTGGATGTTACAGACCTGAAAGGCAGCAAGAGAGATAAAGAGACCACTTTAGCCCGACGAGTGGCAATGTATCTTCTCCGACAGGAAACCAATTGCTCGCTAGCTCAAATCGGTCAGGAGCTTGGGGGCAGAGACCCTTCGGGGGTGACCAATGCCTGCCAGAGAATCGCCAGCGATATCGCAACCAGTCCAT
Organism: Dehalococcoides sp.; assembly: GCA_030665795.1. The sequence goes on along the minus strand of DAOUZD010000071.1, from coordinate 503 downwards.
TCTTAAAGCATAAAATTTCAGATATTCAAAAAAGAATCAACCCCCAGTCAAAGCTTGGCAAGCGCTGATTTCCCAATCTGTAGCGGTAAAATACTTCCCCCAATGGTTTCTTTGTCAATATTTTGTGGGGAATTTCGGCACTTTTAGCGGAAGTTTTAAAATGATTTTCACTCCGATTAGTTAGTCAGTAAACTTAATCTTTGTCAATTTGTAAATAATAAAATAAAACCTATTACTGTTAATATTAATTAACTAGTAATTAAATGATAGGTATAATATATAATTATAATAAGTTTAATTATTTATACTATTTATAGGGCAAGGGATAAGATTTTGTGAGAATGATTGACAGAGTAGAAATAGCGTTGAAGGCAGGTGATGGGGGAAATGGTGCCATAAGCTTCCGCCGGGAAAAGTTTGTACCTTACGGGGGTCCTGATGGCGGAGATGGCGGTAAGGGCAGTAATGTGGTAATTAAGGCTGAGCCGGCGGTCACTAGCCTG
>DAOUZD010000045.1 GCA_030665795.1 Dehalococcoides sp. | reverse complement strand
GGTGATGCCGACCGGATGGGCATTGTTGATGAAAAGGGAACGTTTTTGACCCAACTCCAGGTATTCGCTCTGCTCTGTCTCTACCTGCTGGAAGTGCGCGGTGAGCGCGGTCCCATCGTCAAGACAATAACCACGACCAGTATGCTTTATCGTTTGGGAGAAATATTCAACGTGCCGGTATATGAGACAGCGGTGGGTTTTAAGTATGTCGCCCCGCTAATGCTTGCCGAAAAGGCGCTTATTGGTGGGGAGGAGAGTGGTGGCTATGGCTTCCGGGGTCATGTGCCTGAGCGCGATGGTATTCTGGCCAGTCTCTATTTCCTCGACCTGATGATTAAGACCGGTAAAACCCCGTCGGAGCTATTAGACTATCTTTACCGTAAGGTAGGCCCTCATTACTACCAGCGGGTGGATGTCCAATTCCCCGAGGATGAACGCCAGACCATCATTGACCGCCTCCGCAATAATCCTCCAGAATCCATTGAGGGTGTTAAAGTGGCCAAGATAGACACGGCTGATGGCTTCCGCTTTATTCTGGCGGATAACACCTGGTTGCTAATCAGATTTTCCGGAACTGAGCCAGTGCTGCGTGTTTATGCCGAAAGTGATTCCCAGGCAAGAGTGGAAAAACTGCTTGAGTTCGGCAAAGAATTAGCTGGGGTCTAAACTCAAACCTTACCGCTTGGTGTATTGCGGTGCTTTGCGTGCCCGCTTCAGTCCGGGCTTCTTTCTCTCTTTAACCCGGGGGTCTCGGGTAAGTAACCCGTTCTGGCGCAGGATAGGCTTGAGGCTCTCTTCGGCTCGTACCAGAGCTCGAGCAATACCGTGAGAGATAGCACCACTTTGCCCTGAAATGCCACCCCCGTTTACCTTAACCATCGCATTATATTTATCGAGGCTCTCGGTGACTAAAAGAGGTTGTAGTATTGCCCGTCGGTGCTCGAGGCTGAAGAATAGTTCCTCATAGGGTACGCCATTGATAATAATGGCGCCATTGCCCGGCGATAGCTTTACCTGAGCTACCGCTGTTTTCCTTCGTCCGGTCCCATAGAAATAGGATTGTTTTGCCATCTAATCTGTCCTCTTTTATTCCTTCTTAATGTCCTTTTTCACTTCCGTGCTTGAAGTCATCTTTGTCTGAGCTAGGTGAGGATGGATATCACCAGCATAGACCCGGAGTTTCTTTCTCATACTAGCACCCAGGCGCGTGTGGGGCAACATGCCTTTGACGGCATGCTCGATTACCTGCGTTGGATTAGTCTGCATCATTTTCTCTAAAGGGATACTCTTCAGACCACCGGGATAACCGGAATGTCTGTAGTAAAGCTTCTGCTTTATTTTCCTACCGGTAACCCGAACCTTGTCTGCGTTAGTAACGATAACAAAATCGCCGGTATCCAGGTTCGGGCTGAATATTGGCTTATGCTTGCCCATAAGTAGACCAGCTATCTGGGTAGCTAGCCTACCTAAAATTTTGCCCGAGGCATCAATAACGTGCCACTGACGCTCAATGTCAGCAGTTTTGGTGCTATATGTTTTCAATTGCGTATCTCCTCCCAGGGATGTGGATAGTTAATCCGCATCAAGCACAGTCCGTAAGCAGGGGCCGTTGGTCCCGCCAGACCGGGCCTTCCCGCTTCTAATATACAACGAAATTCATCGGCTGTCATCTTACCCAGGCCCACCTTGATTAAAGCGCCGATGGTATTGCGTACCTGGTGGGGTAGGAAAGAAGTAGCCACGATATTAAAAATAACCAAGTCCCCATCTTTTTCTATTTTGGCAGTATGAATATTGCGTATGGTGCTTTTTAGGTTACTGCCCTCGAGAGAAGTGGCAAATGAGGCAAAGTCGTGTTCACCGATAAGGTACTGGCACGCCTGGTTCATCGCCACGATATTCAACTCACCAGTAACAAGGTAAGCAAAACCACGCCAGATTGGAGAGCGGGTCGGTCGATTTAAGATGTAGTAGCTGTACTCTCGACTAAGCGCATGGCGTCTGACATTAAAAGAATCGCTTACTTTAAATGCCTCTCTAACCGCAATATCTCTAGGCAAATAGTAGTTTAACCCCTTAATAAATGTTGGTGAAGGTAGCGATGATTCGGTTCGGAAACTAACCACCTGTCCCTTAGCGTGAACTCCGGTGTCCGTTCGACTAGCCGCCATCACCCGATTCCTCTTTCCTGTGAGCTTCCGCAGTGCTGTCTCTATCTCCCCTTGAATTGTGGGCAGATTAGCTTGCAATTGGAAGCCGTAATAGTTTGTGCCCTCATATTCCATAATTAGTACCATCTTGGTGCTTTTGGCCAAGCCGATATCCCCTCACTCCCAAGCCGCCAGCGATTGACTACTCCACCAGCGAAAGCTGGACCATAGGTGCGCCATCACCCAGTCTGGGTCCTATCTTAACGATACGAGTATAACCGCCGGGGCGCTCGGCGTACCGTGAGGCCAGCTCAGAAAATATCTTCTCGGCGACTGCCTTTTCTAGCGTAAATGATAGCGCCCGGCGATAGGCACTAAGTCCACCCTCCTTACCCAAGGTAATCATCTTCTCCGCCAGACCACGCACTTCCTTAGCTTTGGCCTCAGTGGTCACAATTTTCTCGTATTTCAGCAGGTCAGTCACCAGGTTACGATACAAAGCTCTACGGTGACTCATCGACCGACCAAACTTTCTACCGGCTACTTTATGTCTCACTTGACGACTCTCCGGTTTGACTCTCGTTCTCAGCTAGACTTTCCGTTTCCGATTCCATCGGGGTTGGTTCTGAAGGCTCTTCCTCCTGAGCGGCTTCTTCTTCTTTCTTCAGTTCGGCCTGAGCCGCCAGCGATAGTCCCATTTCCTCAAGACGACCCTGTATCTCGTGAAAAGATTTCTGCCCAAAGTTACGTAGCTGGAGCAGGTCTTTTGCTTTTTTACTGATGAGTTCACCCACGGTAGCGATGCCGCCGCGTCTCAAGCAGTTCATAGTACGCACCGATAAGTCTAGTTGCTCCACTGGCATGTTATATTTCTCATCAGGTATCGATAAGCGGATGAGCTGTTCTTCCGCTTTCATCTGGGAGACTTTAACGTACTCGACAAATGGGGATAGTTGCCCAATGAGAATGCTGGCCGAACGGCTAATGGCATCTACCGGTGATGTGGTACCGTCGGTCCACACCTCGAGGAACAACCGCTCTCGGCTGGTCTCTTGGCCAATATGAATTGGCTCGATGGTAAAGTTAACCTTGCGTATTGGGGTAAAGAGGGCATCTACCGGAATTGTTCCCACCGGCATATTATCACTGGATTCGGCCGTCCGATAGCCCTCACCCAGTTCGACGTCGAACTCTACATAGAGTCTGGCTTCAGGAGAATCTAAGGTAATGAGACAAAGCTCCGGGTTGGCAATTTCAAAGTCAGTGGTGGGTTGAATGTCAGCAGCGCAAACTCGCCCCTCCCCCTCTACTTCCAGTATTAGCTTGCCGGGGTGATTGGAGAGGGATTTTAACCTTAATGCCTTAACGTTGAGCAAAAACTCGGTGACATCTTCCTTGGCGTGGGGAATAGCCGTGAATTCATGGCTAATTCCCTCAATTCTAACTTGGGTCACGGCAGCACCGGGAAGATAGCTAAGTAACACTCGCCGCAAGGCATTACCCAGAGTAATACCAAACCCCTTTGCCAGCGGCTCGGTCAGAAATCGCCCAAAGTTATCGCCACTCTCAACACACTCAATTTTAGGGATTACCAGACGAGACAAAAGGCTCTACCTCCTTATTAATTATCGCGAGTAGTACTCAACTATGGTCTTGCTGTCAAACGTAGCCTCTATATCATCAGGAGTTGGCAACGACAGAACTTGACCAACTATTTTTTTCTTATCCAGACTTAACCAACTCAAAACCGATTTAGCTTCAATGCTCTGGGCCAGTTGTTGGTAATATTCAGTTTTAGTGCTTTCCTTCCGCCAGCTAATCGTATCGCCTTCTTTGACCAGAGCGGAAGGGATATCGGTCTTGTGCCCGTTGAGCATAATATGTCCATGACGGACTAGCTGACGGGCTTGAGAGCGGGAGTCAGCGAAGCCGAGGCGGTAGACGATATTATCCAGCCGTCTCTCCAGCAGGACTAACAAATTTTCTCCGGTGATACCCGCTTGTCTCTCCGCCTGGGTAAAAAGTTTTCTAAACTGTCTCTCCAAAATCCCGTAGCTATAGCGAGCTTTTTGCTTCTCCCGGAGTTGCAGTCCGCGGTCAGAAAGCTTCTGCCGTCGCCGCATCTGCTGTTGTCCCGGGGGTTTCGGTCGCTTATCTACGCTGCATTTCGGTGTAAAACACCGGTCTCCCTTGAGAAAGAGTTTCTCGCCACTACGGCGACATAACCGACAAACTGCTCCTGCGTATCTTGCCATTTTTCCCTCTTTTACACTCGTCTCTTCTTCGGTGGGCGGCAGCCATTATGCGGAATAGGGGTGACATCCCTAATGCCGGTAATATAAAGGCCTGAACTCTGCAGGGAACGGATGGCTGCCTCACGTCCGCTGCCCGGACCCTTAACGTATACCTCTACTTGACGCAGGCCATGCACCATGGCTTTCCGTACCGCTTCTCGAGCTGCCATTTGAGCGGCGTAGGGAGTACCTTTACGCGAGCCCTTGAACCCGGCCGTCCCGCAGCTTCCCCAGGCGATGACATTCCCCTCGAGGTCAGTGAGCGTTACTATCGTGTTGTTAAAAGTAGATTGGATATAGGCTCTCCCCACGGGAATAGACTTACGTTCTCGCCGTCTTCCCTTGGCTCGCTTCTTCTGTGCCATCCTGCTCTCCTTTATTTAATTATTTCTTGGCCATGCCGCGCCTCTGCCCTCTGCCGGCCACTGTCTTGCGTTCACCACGCCGAGCGCGGGCATTGGTTCTGGTTCGCTGTCCCCGAGCCGGCAAGTTGTGACGATGCCGGCTACCACGATAGCTTCCAATCTCAATAAGGCGCTTGATGTTAAGAGTGGTCTCTCGCCTGAGCTCACCCTCAACCTTATACTGCCGGTCAATGACCTCTCGGAGACGGTTGACTTCCTCTTCCGTAAGGTCGCTCACCTTGGTATCAGGACTGATATCGGTTTGCGCTAGAATCTTTCGACTCAAGGTGGGGCCAATGCCATAGATATACTGAAGTGAAACCCAGGTATGCTTATCTCTCGGTATATCTACTCCCGCAATACGTGCCATCGGCGGCCTCCTTACCTCATTTTTATCCCTGTCGTTGCTTATGCTTCGGATTAGAACAAATAATCCTGACCACCCCTCGCCGTTTCACCACCTTACACTTTTCACATCTAACTTTGACTGAAGCTCTAACTTTCATCGTCTTAATTCCTTCACCTTACTTAAACCGATAGGTAATCCTACCTCGACTCAGGTCATAGGGAGAAAGCTCGATTAAGACCTTGTCACCGGGTAAAACTCTAATATAATGCATTCTTATCTTACCCGAAATATGAGCCAGCACCATATGCCCATTAGCTAACTCGACGCGAAACATGGCATTAGGTAGCGCTTCCAGTACGGTTCCCTCAACCTCAATCGTCTCTTTCTTAGGCATAAACTCCTTTGGTTAGCACCTCCGGTTCATCATCAGTAATGGCAATGGTATGTTCGAAGTGTGCCGAAAGACTGCCATCGGCCGTGAATACCGTCCAGTAGTCATCACCGACCCGGGTACGCCAGTCGCCAGCATTCACCATAGGTTCGAGGGCAAGGGTCATGCCCTTTTTGAGCACCGGTCCCGAGCCAGGCAAGCCAAAGTTAGGTATTTGTGGTTCCTCGTGCATATCGCGCCCGATACCGTGCCCGGTATACTCACGCACCACCGCATAACCTCTTGACTCCGCATAATTCTGAATGGCGACAGAAATATCCCCCAATCTTGCCCCGGGACGGGCGGCATTAATACCTGACTCTAGAGCACCTCTGGTGGTTTCTATAAGTTTTTTGGCTATTGGGCTTATCTTGCCCACACCGACAGTTATCGCAGCGTCGCCTTGAAAACCATCATATACCGCACCGAAATCAAGGGAGACAACGTCACCCTCACGCAGTAACCGCTTTCCCGGAATCCCGTGTACTATCTCGTCATTTACTGACACGCAAAGATTTGCCGGGAATCCATGGTAGCCATTAAACGAAGGTCTGGCTCCTCGCTTTTTTGCTTCCCTGTCGGCGATAGTATCTAGCTCTCTGGTTGCCATTCCTGGTTTTATTTGCTCACTCAGTATTGCTAATATGTCTGCCACAATTCTCCCCGCTTGCCGCATCGCCGCAATCTCCTCATTAGTTTTGATG
>DAOUZD010000116.1 GCA_030665795.1 Dehalococcoides sp. | reverse complement strand
TAGCTGGTTAGCTTTGAATTGTTTCCTGAACTTTTTTGTAATAGCTTTGATTCCCTCAGTTTCAAAGCCAGATTGACTCCTGCCTCCTCCGCGCTCTCCCCTTCAATCAACTCACACTTGCCCTCATGGACTGGCTGGAACAGCTTGAGCAGCTTGGCGTGCCGACCAGCAGCACCAACTTGAGATGGCTCAGCTCCGATATCCGCCGGCTTCCATACAATGGGCTCCACCTTTTTCGCCGCCATAATGCCTCTTATGGTAGGATAGCGAGCTTCACCCAGCTCATTACTTACCGTAATCAAAGCCGGCAAGGCTACCTCAACCACCTCATAGCCATCAGCGGTTACCCTCTCGACTCTTGCCTTACCATCAATGATGTCTACTTTTCTGGCCACGGTAACGCTGGGCAATCCCAGCATCTCCGCGATACCTGAGCCTACCTGCCCGGCATCCCAGTCGGCCGCCTGCCGACCGCAAAAGACGAGGTCATAATCGCCTATCTTCTTAATCGCCATAGACAAGGCGTAGGCGGTTGCCCAACTATCACCCTCAGCAAAAGCCTCATCCTCAAGCAAAATGAGCTCATCAGCACCCATAGATAGTGGCTTCTTCACCACCTCCCGCAACAGGTTGACACCGAGGCTGATAACCGTGATTTTCCCCCCGTGGGCATCCTTGATTCTCAGTGCCGCTTCGACCGCATTCTCATCAAAGGGACTGATTACGGGCGGTACTCCGGGCGGCGGCACTACCTTATTGCTGGCAGCGTCAACCTTAAAGCTGGCTGGTGGTGCCTCAGGGTCAATCACCTGCTTGACACAGACGACCATATTCATGCTAATCTTCCCCTTTACATAGTTATTTGCCTAGTCCTTAGCCCTAGGCAAAACCCATTGACTAATTTAGCATCGGGTCGATTGGGTGTCAAGCGTAGGCTGACCACCCGCTCGATACCACTCAGGTCTGGGATAACTTCTACCGAAGCTAAGGGAAACAGGCGGTGCCATAAGCTGATTACGGCTTCCCCCTGCCCCTGCCCTATCTCCAGCAGCAAGCAGCCCTGGGGCCGAAGTTTCATACTTACCTGTCGGCATAGCTGACGTATTTTTTCCAGCCCGTCCCAACCTCCATTTAGCGCCAGTTGCGGCTCGAAATTGGCTAGCCCTGTCCGGGAGACTTCTAATTCCCTGACATAAGGGAGATTGGCTATTATGAGGTCAACAGGCTCAGATATAGGCTCAAGCATGTCACCCTGCAAGAGACAAATTCTATCCACTACGCCGTGTTTGCGACAGTTAAATAAGGCAACTTCAAGAGCGGAAGCTGAGATATCAGTGGCGTAGATTTTGGTCTGGGGAAGATTTAGCGCCAGGCTGATGGCAATCGCACCGCAACCAGTGCCAATATCAGCCATAGTAAATATAGGGCAACTTTGTGCCAGCTGCAAAGCCTTTTCCACCAGTAACTCGCTTTCTGGCCGAGGGATAAGAACACGGGAGTCAACATAGAAATCATGGCCGTAGAACTCACGGTGCCCGGTGATATAGGCAGTAGGCTCACCATTTTGGCGGCGCTCAACTAAATGCCAGAAGATTGCCTCTTGTTTCGGACTTAGCTCACGGCTGAGGTCTAGATATAGCTGAACTCGGTTTATCTGCAGGGTATGCCTTAAGAGTAGTTCGCTCTCCAGAGAAGCATCTTCAATGTTACTGGTAGTAAGAATTGCTCGAGCCTGACTCAGAGCCTGCTTTAGGGTCACGCTAACTGTCCCTCTAGTTGCTTTGCCTGTTCACTGGTGGCTAGAGTATCAATAAGTTCGTCAAGCTCTCCTTCAAGGAGTCGAGGTAAGTTGCGAAGGGTTAGACCGATGCGATGGTCGGAAATACGGTCTTGGGGGAAATTATAAGTTCGTATCTTCTCGGCACGGTCGCCGCTGCCTACCTGGGAGCGCCGCTCCGAAGTTATTTTCTCTTCCTGTTGGCGCCGCTCTATATCCAGAAGCCGGGAGCGTAGCACTGACATCGCCCTTATCTTGTTCTGTAGTTGTGAGCGCTCATCCTGGCAGACAACAACCATACCGGTCGGAAAGTGAGTGATGCGAACCGCGGTAGCTACCTTATTGACATTCTGCCCCCCAGCACCACCGCTGTGGAAGATATCAATTTTCAGGTCATTAGGGTTGACCGATATGTCCACCTCCTCAGCCTTGGGCAAAACGGCTACCGTAGCCGTTGAGGTATGGATTCTACCGGAAGATTCGGTAGTCGGCACTCGCTGTACCCGATGAACGCCACTTTCATACTTCAGTCGACTGAAAGCACCCTTACCCTCGATTTCAAATATGATTTCCTTAAAGCCGCCAATGCCGCTTTCATTAAGACTAATAATATCTATCCCCCAACCTTTTGTCTGGGCATAACGACTGTACATGCGGAAGAGGTCAGCGGCAAATAGCCCAGCCTCATCACCACCCGCCCCGGCTCGGATTTCCATAATGATGTCTTTTTCATCGCTAGGGTCCTTGGGTAGGAGAGTGATTTTGAGTTCCTGGAGGAGACGGCCTTGCCGTAACTCAAGACTTTCTGTTTCTTGCTTGACCAGCGCGGTCATCTCCTCGTCCAGCCCATCACCGAGCATCGACTTGGTTTCTGCCAGTGATTTTGCCGTTGCCTTATATTCTCGATACTTGGTTACCAGGTCCTCGATGCTGGCCCTCTCCTGAGCCAGGGCCTGTAATTGCTTCAAGTCAGAGGCTACCTCGGGCATCGACATTTGCTTATCTAGCTCTTGATAGCGCTTTTCTATTCTTTCTAATCGGTCTAGCATAACTGACACTACCTCATTCGTATTATATCATAGCACCAGATAGCGCTCAAAGATTGACCTCAAATCACTCCCGGTAAGACAGGCCATCGGTTAGTATAGTATAATGCGTAGTGGAAATAATTCTAGGCGAATACAGATGAGAACACGGGTAGCTAAGCTGACTTCTGGCGTTTTGAATCCCTTCCTGGTGAGCCTTGTTGTCATTATCTTGGCTTCATTTGAGTCAGCCGCCAGTGTCTCCGACGCTATCAAGTGGTCACTGATTTTAACCTCCGTTAGCGTCTTGCCGGTCTTTTCCGTCATCGCTTATCTGGCTCACAAAGAAAAACTGGAAGGCATTTTCATCAATACTCGCCGACAAAGAAATAAGATTTACTTACTGGCCAGTGTTTGTGCCGTTGCTGGCTGCATCATTCTTCTTTATTTGGAGGCACCACTTGTGCTCGTGGCAACATTTGTGGCTGGACTTACCGCGATAATCGTCTTTATGAGCATAAATCTCCTGTGGAAGATAAGCATCCACACTGCTTTTGCCGCCGGGTCAGTAACCGTATTGACTCTCTTATACGGCTCAGTGGGGGCATTAACCGTAATACTAGTCCCGCCAATAGCCTGGGCACGAATAGAACTAGAACATCATTCCCTAGCTCAGACGGTAACTGGTGCTCTTCTGGCAGCCTTAATTGTAGTGGTGGTGTTTCATTTTTTCGGTCTAATTGGGTCCGCCGCTCCTCTCTAGTCTGGTAACTTTGACACACATAAAGCGTCGCAGTAACATAGTGGGCAGGGGAGCTATGTTAGCTAAGGTAAAAACCGCCGCCGTGGTCGGACTTGAAGGTCATCTGGTTGATGTTGAGGTGGATATTTCCAGCGGCTTACCGGCAATGACGATTGTTGGTTTGCCAGATGCCGCCGTCCAGGAAGCCAGAGAGCGAGTCCGCGCCGCCATACGAAACTCAGGCTACACCTTCCCAATGAAACGCATTGTGGTTAACCTTGCCCCGGCCGACCTCAAGAAAGCTGGCCCATCTTATGATTTGCCAATCGCGGTTGGTATCCTGCTCAGTTCCGAGCAAGTAAATGCTGATGGTTCTCAGACTATTTTCCTTGGTGAGCTATCTCTGGATGGCAGCTTACGTCATACCCACGGCATCTTACCCATGGTTGCCCTGGTCAAAGAGGAAAAAATAGCTAATGTTATTGTGCCTGAAGTTGATGCCAGAGAGGCATCTTTAATCGAAGGGGCTAAAATCATTCCCATCGCCTCACTACCCCAGTTAGTTAGCTACCTCAGGGGTGAAATACC
>DAOUZD010000077.1 GCA_030665795.1 Dehalococcoides sp. | reverse complement strand
AGCATTGATGGCCATATCAATCTACCTCTGGCAGACGGTGCCATTATTACCGTAAAGCGTAGCCCTAATACGATTCGATTTTTAAGAATTCATCCCGAAAATACCTTTTATCGCTTCCTAGAACAAAAACTGAAAGGAAAGCAGTAGATTGAATCGAGTAGAAAAAGCCAAAATCCAGGATGTCCCGCAGATACATCGGTTAATTAACTACTTTGCCGATAGGGATCAGATGCTGGCCCGGTCACTGAGCGAAATCTACGAAAATATCCGGGATTATTTCGTCGTCAAGCAGGGCGAGCAAGTCATTGCCTGTGCCGCACTGCATGTTTCCTGGTCAGATTTAGCCGAGATAAAGTCAGTAGCTGTCGCCGAGGACAGCCAGAAACAGGGCAGCGGCACCCAGCTAATCGAAGCCTGCCTCAAGGAAGCCAGGGAACTCGGCATTGCCAATGTTTTCTGCCTGACCTACCAGCCCGGTTTTTTCGAGAGGTTTGGTCTTTCTCAGATAGACAAGATGGAGCTGCCCCGCAAAATCTGGACGGAATGCTATCGCTGTCCCAAATTTCCCAATTGTGATGAGATAGCGCTTATCTGTAACTTGGAGGTTTAAGTTTGGCAGAAAAGACACTGTCGAGCCAGCTAATTTATGACGGGCGAGCGGTAAAACTCAGGATTGATACCGTGCAGATGGCTAACGGTCGGGAAACGACACGTGAGATTGTGGAGCACAGCGATTGCATTGCTATTGTCGCTATTGACGCCGATGACAATATCCTGCTGGTGAAGCAGTTTCGCAAACCGGTGGAGAAGGAGCTACTGGAGATACCGGCAGGCGGTATTAACCCCGGTGAGGACCCTGAGACTGCCGTTCGCCGTGAGCTGCGTGAGGAGACCGGTTACCTACCGCAAAGGGTGGAGAGATTGGGTGGTTTTTACTCGGCACCGGGCTACTGCAGTGAATACCTCTACCTTTATCTGGCGACTGACCTTGTCCCCAGCCAATTATTCGCCGAAGATACCGAGGAAATCAGTTTAGTCCGTGTGCCAATAACGCAGATTCCCGGTCTGGTTACTTCAGGTCGCCTTTCCGATGCCAAGAGCATCGCCGGGTTGCTTACCTATTTAGAGTATCAAAAAGAACAACCAAAGACAGATTAGCACATCTTGTCTGACAGCTTTCGACCGCCCAAAAGATGCATATGGAGATGAGGCACTATCTGTCCTCCCTGCTCACCACTGCTAATCACCAGGCGATAGCCACTCTCAACGATACCCGCCTGCTTGGCTAATTGATTGGCCACTTTGGCCATATGTCCGATAAGAGACATCTCAGCATCAGTTAGCTCAGCGAGGGAAGGAATGTGCTTCTTAGGTATAATTAGCACGTGGGTCGGTGCCAGAGGACGAATATCATGGAAGGCAATCACCTCTTCATCCTGATACAAGATTTCACTGGGTAGTTTACCGGCTACAATCTGACAGAAAATGCAATCCAACTTTCTATTTCCCCTCCCTTCGGTATTTGGCTTTACCCTGCTCGAATATGTCCTCCCCATAAATATCATTAGCCACAATCGCCGGGAAGTTCTCTACCGTAAGCAATCGGATAGCCTCAGGGCCCAAGTCATCATAGGCGATAATCTCTACCTTCTTAATGCACTGGGCGAGCAAAGCCCCGGCACCACCGATAGCAACGAAATAAACCGCCTTATACTTTTGCATCGCCTCCTTTACCGCCAGTGAGCGACCACCTTTACCAATCATGGCTCTGATTCCAGAAGCAAGAAGACGAGGAGTGTATATGTCCATACGGGTGCTGGTAGTAGGCCCGGCGGAACCAATAATCCGACCCGGTCGGGCTGGGGACGGCCCCGTGTAATATATCGTTTGCCCTCTAAGAGAAAAAGGAGGTTTTTCCCTCTTCTCCAGAGCTTGGGTAAGTCGCTGGTGGGCGGCATCACGAGCCGTATAGATAACTCCAGAAATCAGTACCGGAGTGCCTACGGTCAATTCCTTTATCGTTTTGGCATCAATGGGTGATTTAATATGTATCGCATCCATCTATAGTTTAGCCTCTTTATGACGAGCGCTATGGCACTGGAAATTAATCGCTACCGGCAGGCTGGTAATGTGCGTTGGCCTAACCTCAGCATGTACTGCCAGGGCAGTGGTGCTACCACCCAGACCCAAAGGTCCGATACCCAAATCATTGATGCGAGACAGAAGCTCTTGCTCAAGTTCCGCCACTTCAGGGTCAGGATTTGGTTTGCCTACCGGTCGTAACAATGCCTTCTTCGCCAGCAGCATTACCTCTTCTGCGGTACCACCGACACCCAAACCGATGATTAGTGGCGGACAGGGATTAGCCCCAGCCTCATCCACAGTTTTTATCACCAAATCAATAATACCTTCCCGGCCATCACCCGGCCTTAGTATCGCCAGTTTGCTCATATTCTCGGAACCGCCTCCCTTGGGTAGACAAATAACTCTAACCCGGTCACCGGGTACGATTTCAGTATGAATCACGGGAGGAGTGTTATCCTTGGTGTTTTTCCGGGCTGAAAACGGCTGGCTGACCATGGATTTGCGCAGGTAGCCTTGAGTATAGCCCTGGCGTACCCCTTCAGTCACGGCGGTATATAAGTCACCATCGACAATGTGAGCTTCCTGACCGACCTCAAGGAAGACCACTGTCGTACCACAGTCCTGACACAGTGGCAGATTTTTCTGTTCCGCAATCCGAGCATTTTCGATAAGTTGGTGCAGCACTTCTTTACCCAGAGGAGACTCTTCAACCTGCTGCGCTGATTTAAGCGCCGCCAATACATCTTCATCAAGCTCAAAATTAGCCCGCTGACAAAGTTGAGCCACCATTTCCGTAATGTCACTAGCTTTAATTTCTCTCAATTTAGGGGCTATTTACCTCACCCCCCCCTTTAGCTTTTTTCCAGTTTCTCAATCACCGCATCGGCTACCTGCGAAGTGCCGATGGCTTGGGTGTCATCGAGCTTCATATCATAGGTAACATTTTTACCCTCAACAATAACCCCAGCTATCGCCCTTTCTAATCTATCAGCGGCTTCCATCTCTCCGAGATAACGAAGCATCATCATACCGGAAAGCATCATCGCCATGGGATTGACTTTATTCTGTCCAGCATATCTCGGCGCGCTACCGTGTGTCGGCTCAAAAACAGCTATCTCATCGCCAATATTGGCGCCGGGAGCTACCCCCAGTCCACCGACCAATCCGGCGCATAAGTCGGAGAGGATGTCACCATAGAGATTAGGCGCCACCACGACATCAAACTGCTCTGGCCTTTTCACCAACTGCATGGTCATATTATCAACCAATCTATCCTCAAATTCAATACCTGGATACTCTTGGGCTACCTCACGGGCAATCGCCAGGAATAATCCGTCAGAGAACTTTAAGATATTAGCTTTGCTTATGGCAGTTACCTTTTTTCTTTTGTAGGCACGGGCATATTCAAAAGCAAACTTGACAATTCTTCGACTACCCATCTCCGATATCATCTTTAAACTAATACCTGAATCCTCCCTGATTTTACCCCTTTTTGTCTCTGCAGTCAGCTTGATTAACTGAGCCGCCTCTGGAGTCCCCTTCTCAAACTCAATACCAGCGTAGAGGTCTTCGGTGTTTTCCCTGACAATAATGATGTCCACATCTTTATAGAGTGAAGGAACTCCGGGATAGGTTTTACAGGGACGGACGCAGGCATAAAGGTCTAATTCTTTACGCAGGGCAACATTAACACTCCGGAAACCGGAACCTACCGGGGTAGTAACCGGCCCTTTGAGGGCAACCCTGTTTTCCCTGACGGACTCAAGCACATACTCAGGCAAAGGTGTGCCATATTTATCCAGAACCTCAGCCCCGGCATAGGCTAAATCCCACTGAAAAACAACGCCGGTTGCTTCCAGAACCCGTTTTGTCGCCTCGGTAACCTCAGGTCCGATACCATCGCCCGGAATAAGAGTAACACGATAAGCCATTAGTCTGTCCTTAATTATAGCTTAAAGTCACCATGCTTTTGGATATAGGGAATAAGCCCACCCTCGCCAAGGATGCGGAGCATCACTTCAGAGATTTTGCCAAAACTGAATCGTTTGCCACTGGTGATATCTCTAACCATGCCTGAGGCTAAGTCTATCTCTAGCTCATCTCCATCATTAATGCTATCAGTATCGCAGAGCAATACCGGCAGTCCCAGGTTGATGGCATTCCGAAAAAATATCCGAGCCACTGATTTCGCCAGGATAGCACTGACTCCGGCCATCTTAATCACCAGAGGCGCGTGCTCCCGGCTGGAGCCAAGACCAAAGTTATTGCCCGCAACGACAAAGTCTCCCTCTTTGACGCTAGAAACAAAGGTAGGGTCGGCATCTTCCAGCACATGTTTGGCCAACTCAGGAAGGTTGCTTCTGAGGTGAGCATACCGACCGGGGATAATGTGGTCCGTGGAAATGCTATTGCCGAATTTAAAGGCTCTTCCCTTAAGCACCTACACTACCTCCCTTGGGTCAGTAATTTCACCGGTTAGTGCCGTCGCCGCCGCTGTCGCTGGGCTACCCAGATAGACAAAAGCTTCCGGGTTACCCATCCTACCCTTAAAATTTCGGTTAGAGGTAGAGAGGCAGGCTTCCCCATCACCCAATATTCCCTGATGGAGGCCAAGACATGGCCCACAGCCAGCAGGTAAAATGACCGCTCCCGCTTCGACTAAAATTTGGATATAGCCAGCTTCAATCGCCTTGAGCAGAACCTGCCGCGAAGCCGGGGCAATGAGCAATCTAGTGCCGGGATGGCACTTCTTTCCCTTTAAGATATCGACGGCAATCGCCAGGTCTTCCAGTCGCCCGTTAGTACAGGTACCAATAAATACCTGCTGGATTTTAGTTCCCTTAAGTTCCCTAGCCAGAGCAGTATTATCCACCGTGTGCGGTTTGGCTACGGTAGGCTCAAGTTCAGCCACATTAAGGTTAATCGTCTGCTCATAGGCAGCGTCAGCATCAGGGGAAATGGGCTGGTAGTGGTCACCCCTTCCTTGTCCTGCCAGGTAATCCTGTGTAATCTCATCAGCCGGGAAAATCCCAACCTTGGCTCCTGCC
>DAOUZD010000194.1 GCA_030665795.1 Dehalococcoides sp. | reverse complement strand
TGGAGGAAGGGGTTCGCATCAGGGAACGGTTTGGTGGTAAGGTTACCGCCATCAGCATGGGTCCTCCCCAAGCCGAAGCGGCACTGAGAGAAGCGATTTCGCTGGGTACTGATGAGGCCATTTTGTTAAGTGATAAAGCCTTTGCCGGCGCTGATACCTGGGCCACTGCCTATACTCTGGCGAGCGCGGTGAACAAACTGGGGCAGTATGACCTTATCATCTGTGGTCGGCAGACACTGGACGGCGATACCGGACAGGTGGGGCCGGAGCTATCGGAGATGCTGGAGGTACCATTCGTTGCCTATGTCAGCCGGATAGAAGAGGTAGCCGACGGACAGATGCGCGTCCAGCGGATGATTGAAGATGGACATGAGGTTATTGAGACTCCTTTACCAGCCGTAATCACGGTGGTAAAAGAGATTAATGTGCCCCGTCTGCCGTCACTTCGTGGTATTGCCAAGTCAAAGAGCGCCGTTATTCCGGTCTGGACAGTGCCGGACCTGGGTGTTGACCAGAATAAGGTTGGCTTGGCCGGCTCCTTTACCAAAGTAATCAAGGTATTTTTTCCCCAGAGGGTTTGCCAGAGTGAGATATTTCAGGGAGAGTTAGAAAATCAGGTAGAGTGTCTGTTGGGCAAGCTGAAAGATGCCGGGCTAGTCTAAAGTTGGGGTAAGCATGGGAATCCAAATTGACCTTGATAAGTGTGTTGGCTGTGGTAATTGTGTACCGGTCTGCCCTTTTGGTCTGCTGGAAATCGTCGATGATAAAGTCCAGCTAAAAGAAGGGTGTAACCTTTGTGGTGCCTGCCAGGAAGCTTGTGATTATGAGGCGATACTCATTGAAGCTGTCCCTGAGGTTGAAGCCGTAAGTGATAGCCACCGGGGAATCTGGGTGTTTGCCGAGCAGCGGAACGGCAAATTGAAAGGCGTTGCCTATGAGCTATTAGCCAAGGGCAGAGAACTGGCCGATACTCTGCAGACTGATTTAAGCGCCGTTTGTTTTGGCCACGGTATTGATGAAGTCAACCGGCTGATTGCCCATGGCGCGGATAAGGTCTACGTGGTAGACAGCCCGGACTTGACCAATAATCAAGAAGATTTGTATGCCCAGCAACTCATTGAGCTGATTCGACAACATAAGCCGGAAATAGTTCTGGCCGGGGCGACTGCGCTAGGGCGCGCCTTTATTCCCCGCGTTGCCGCCATTCTAAAGACGGGGCTAACCGCTGACTGCACCGGGCTTGACATTGATACCGAGAACCGGCTTCTCCGGCAGACTCGCCCCACTTTTGGCGGCAATGTCATGGCGACGATTATCTGCCAGACCAAGCGACCGCAGATGTCAACCGTCCGCCCCCGTGTCTTCAAGAAGAATGCGCCAGATGAAAAGAGAAAGGGCCAGATAATCAAGGTGGACTTTAACCGCGAGCGCATCACCTCGAAGACGAAACTGCTCAACTTTGTCGAAGACCTTACCGAGAGGGTCAAGATTGAGGAGGCGGATATCATTGTTTCGGGGGGCAGGGGACTGGGCAAAGCGGAAAATTTTGAGATAATAAGAGAACTGGCTTCGGTTATGGGCGCTGCGGTGGGTGCCTCACGAGCCACGGTCGATGAGGGGTGGATTCCCTATTCCCATCAGGTCGGGCAGACGGGTAAGACAGTTTGCCCCAAGCTTTATATCGCCTGCGGTATCTCCGGAGCCGTGCAGCACCTGGCGGGTATGCAGACCTCGGACGTTATCGTCGCCATCAATGATGACCCCAATGCTCCTATCTTTGAAGTGGCAACTTATGGCATCGTCGGTGACCTGTTCAAGGTGGTGCCGATGCTCACTGAGAAGCTGAAGAATCAGTAAATGTTTCTTCTCAATTATTCAATATTAGTTGACCCCCTATTGCGTGATGTTAGGACATACACGGCAAAATTTTCCGGAATGAAGGCCGGTGATAAGGTCTTGGATGTCTGTTGCGGGACCGGAGACCAGGCATTTTATTATGCCCAGGTCGGCATTATGGCTACCGGGATAGACCTGGACCCTAATATGCTCAAATTGGCCAGAAAAGGTAAAAGAAGACAAGCTTTAAGCAATGTCTCATTTCAAATCGCTGACGCCCAAAATTTACCCTTCAAAGATAGTTTCTTTGATTATGCCTCTATCTCTTTCGCCTTGCACGAAAAGGAAAGAACCGTCAGAGACAAAGTGATTTCGGAGATGAAGAGAGTGGTAAAAAAAGAAGGTGCCCTGGTTTTTATTGATTTTCAGGTTCCACTGCCTAAAAACCTGTTTGTCTATTTAATCAGAGCTATCGAATTTATCGCCGGAAGGAACCATTATCGGTATTTCAAGGATTATATTGCGCAGGGCGGCTTAGATGAAATACTAGAGAAAAACCAACTTACCGAAGAAAAAAGAGATTATCTGAACAGTGGACTCATAACGATAATCAAAACCGGAAATTCATAGACTTGCGGTAAATACGAAGCTTGGCTTATAATATATTGGGCTTGGTCGGGTGGAGGAGGTGCCATGCAG
>DAOUZD010000011.1 GCA_030665795.1 Dehalococcoides sp. | reverse complement strand
CCCGGCGCAGCCAGTGGCCCAACCAGAGCCGATAAAATGAGGGGAAAAGTTGGTGGAGATAGGGGGATTCGAACCCCCGACCTCTGCGATGCGAACGCAGCGCTCTCCCTATTGAGCTATATCCCCACCGACACTGAAATTATAGCATATATCATACTATCTATTAATCCTGTGGTTAATGCTCGACCTGTTTAATCTGGTAGCGTAACTTGCCGGCAGGCACGGCTACCTCGACTATCTCCCCTTCACCTCGCCCAATAAGTGCCTTACCCAGAGGTGAAACACTGGAGATTTTACCCTGCGCCGGGTCTACCTCCCTGGGGTCAACTATCCGATAGCGCAGCTCTTCCCCGGAAGTCAGGTCACCCAGGACAACGCGACCACCAATGTTTGCTTTGAGACCTGACTTTGGCCTTCCATTAACGATAGTTGCTGCCTTCAGGGTCCCTTCCAACTCGCTAATGCGTCCCTCCAGGTACCCGCGTTGCTCTCTGGCAGCAGCGAGCGGTGCATTCTCCCGAAAGTCCTTATCGGCGGCGGCGCGACGCATCTCCTCAATGAGTTGCGGGCGCTTGCGCTTAAGGGCAGCCAGCTCGGCTTCCAGTTCCGCATATCCCTGCTGAGTCAACGGGACTGTCTCTGGCAGACCTCGCCTGGCAGAAGATGGTGCGCCAGCTTTCGCCTTCTTAGCCTTCAGGTGAATACCCAGATTCGTCTTACTCCACCCCACCTTCTTGGCATAAGCCAGGAAAGCGCGTATCAGCTCAAGCTTTTTGCTATAGTCAGTATCCGAGAGTGATAACCGCTCGGCGTAGTTGGCTACTTCAGGAGCGGTGAGTCCGGCCAAAGGTCGCTCCCAGCCATACCAGCGGACAAATTTGTATACTTCGGGCTGACTTACTCCCCTTTCCCCGGGTGATAGTTTAGCTAGGAAAAGGCTGGCTGCCTCACCCAGGCTCGGATTCTGACTGCCACTGTCTACCATAGTACTCCCCAAATATTAATTATATATCTTTGCCAGCTTTGAAAGGAAGTCTAATCACGCCTATAGCCTTGGAAACCACCGTGCGTCCAAGTAACCTCAATATTGCCCGGCTGTGCCAGTCAAAAGACAGGTCCTTGGCTTCAAGTAAGGCCTCATCAATGCCATTGGCTTTTATGATGTCAAATATCCGGTCAATCTGCCTATCACTCAGACGCTCAAAAAGTTTCCTCGCCCAGTAGCCTATCTTCAGCTCCCGTCCCAGTTTCCGCTTCCACTCTCGCTCATACTTAGCCAGACTTTTCGCCGATAAGTCATCGTGTTGCAGTGCCTGATTTAAAGTGCTAGCGGCAATGTCAGCACACAGCAAACCGTAATAGATGCCGCCACCGCTGGTCGGCTTTACCTGCCCGGCCGCATCCCCGACCACTACCAGTCGCTCACTAAAAGTTCTGCCCAGCGGTTTCAGGGGAATCCCTCCGCAGCTCAGCTTAACGTCAGCGGAAATTATTTTCTCTTGAGCCAGCAGGGACGCCATCAATTCTCTTAAATAAAGTTCAGGACTACGGCGCGACAGTAACCCTACCCGAGCTGTTCCCGGAGAGGTCGGCACCAGCCACCCGAAAAACCCCGGGGCTATCTTCCGTCCAAAATAAACCTCTACCTCATCTACCCCCGTTGTTGCCACCTCAGCTTGGGCGCCAATGACAAAGTCAGCAAAATTACCCAACCCCAGCTTCTCCGTCAGCTTTGAGCCAAAGCCGGTGGCAATAACTATGGCTTTCGCCTCAAGGTTTAACCCTGTTTTCTGGTAAGATACCTCTATCTTGACCTTATCTTCTTCAACCTCTATATTTCTGACCGGACTATTCAAAACATATTCCACCCCCTCACCCTGCGCCCGATTTGCCATCGCCATGTCAAAGGCCGTCCGGTCTAAAATGCAGGCCTGGGTTTCCTCCCGCCACAACCGGAGTAAATTCCCGGAAGGTGAAAATAGCCTGGCGCTGTTTACTTCTCTTAAAATAACATTGCTTTCAATAGCAAAAGAGTTGGCACACTCCTGACCAATGATGCCGGTGCAACAAACCGGCTCCCCTACCCTCTGCTTCCTTTCCAACACCATTACCTTATGCCCCATCCCAGCCAGCTGGTAAGCCACATAACTCCCTGCTGGTCCACCACCGATAACTACCACATCATACAATTTTAATCCTCCGCCGCTACTCAAACGCTTTTCCGATTATTTAACCCTCTTTATCAGTCTCCTGAGGTAGTAGAACAATATCGGTATAATGGTAATCACAACAATAATCAGGAGAGAGTTAAAGCCGGTAATGCTAACTCCGAGCAGTACATTCGAGGCAAGAATACTAAGTGTTACCACCGCAATGGACAAACCAAAGGAAAGGGCGATTCTCTCCACGACCTTTATCTGCTTGAAAAAGACGAGTGTCCAGGCAAAGCCGGGCAGGAAGAAGACAAGGATGAATCCCAGAAGTGCCCTGATAACCGACAAGCGCTCAAGGAAAGGGAAAGCAAACTCGAATATCTGTCTAATTGGAGATAACCAATCCATGCCTTATATTCCCCTTAATATTCAACCCGACTCAACGCTCATCATACCCAATCTGAAAGGCAACTTCAAGCGCTTTGGAGAGTTAATAACGGTCAGGGTTGTTACCTTATTGCCTACAAGGATAAATTATGATAGTATATTTGACAGAATCAGAGACAAATCGGGGTGTAGCGCAGCCTGGTAGCGCACCTGAATGGGGTTCAGGTGGTCGCCGGTTCGAATCCGGCCACCCCGACCATACGAATAAAAGTTAGTGGTCAGACCACCTAATACCTCAAAAAAGCTAAAGGTGGCTGAATCTAACATAGACCACCTGATACGGTGGAAATAGGGCGGATTGGGTAAATTATTCGAGAGTATCGAAAATATCCTGAGTGGCACGGCTACCAAGTAGCTGATGACCCGTAGTCATTAAGACAACACCATATCAGCCTATCTTACCGGCTTTACATTCTCTTTTGTCCACACCAGTATTTTCTGCAGAGGTGTCCCGGGTAGAAATACTTCCTTAATACCAGCTTCCTTAAGCTTGGGAATATCCTCTTCGGGGATGATACCACCCCCAATGACGGTAATATCACCGGCACCATTTTCCCTTAGCTGCTTAACTACCTCGGTGAACAGATACCGGTGAGCCCCGGAAAGGCAGCTCAGACCGACCAGGTCAACATCCTCCTGAATCGCGGCACTAACTATCTGCTCCGGTGTCTGATGCACACCTGTATAGATTACTTCAAAGCCGGCGTCTCGATAGCCCCTAGCGATAATCCTGGCTCCCCGGTCATGACCATCCAAACCTGGCTTGGCAATCAGAATTCTTAATCTATTCTCTGGACTCATTTACTCACCACAAATTAAGGTTCTTACCACCACTTGCTTTAATAGAAGCCGGGGTCTCGGTACTCTCCAAAAACCTCGCGATATACATCGCAAATTTCCTGCTCCGTAGCGTAGGCTCTAACCGCCTCAATGACATAGGGCATGACATTTTTATCACTCTGGCAGGCAGCACGAAGGTCACGCAAGGTCTGGGTAACCTTCCGATTATCCCTGGTTTTCCTCACTTGCTGCAGTCTTTTAGTCTGTTCCGCTTCTACCCGTTCATCAATCTTTAAAACTTCTATCGGGGCTTCTTCTTTAGCCACATACTTGTTCACCCCGACCAAAACCTTTTCCATATTATCTGATTGTCGTTTAAAATTATAGGCAGCATTGGCGATTTCTCGCTGTGGAAACCCTCGGGCAATCGCTGCCAGCATTCCGCCCATTTCATCAATCTTGTTAATATACTCCCAGGCTTCATCTTCTATTTGATTAGTTAATGCCTCCACAAAATAAGAACCGGCCAGAGGGTCTATGGTATTAATGACCCCGGTCTCTTCCGCCAGAACCTGCTGCGTGCGCAGGGCGATGGTCACCGCAAATTCAGTGGGCAGAGCAAACTCCTCATCAAAAGAATTAGTGTGTAAAGACTGGGTTCCTCCCAGAACTGCCGCCAGAGCCTCAGTAGTCGTCCGAACAATGTTATTGTGCGGCTGCTGGTGAGTCAGGGAACAGCCAGCCGTCTGGGTGTGGAATCTCATCCAATATGAGCGAGGGTTCTTCGCCTTGAACCTGTCCTTCATTATTTTCGCCCACATCCTTCGGGCAGCCCTGAATTTAGCGATTTCCTCAAAGAAATCCATATGGGAATCAAAAAAGAAAGAAAGTCTCGGGGCAAAGGCATCAACATCCAGCTTCTTTCTCTCAACGACATCCTGCACATAGGCAATCCCATCAGCCAGGGTGAAGGCTAGCTCTTGAACCGCAGTGGCACCGGCTTCACGGATATGATAGCCGCTGATACTTATCGTGTTCCAGCGGGGAACGCTCTTGGTGCCAAACTCAATCGTATCACTGATAAGCCTCACCGATGGTTCCGGAGGACACATAAAGGTTTTCTGAGCAATGAATTCCTTGAGCATATCGTTTTGAATCGTCCCCCCTACCCGGTCCCAGCTCACCCCCTGCTTCTCCGCGGCAACTAGATACATCGCCCACAGCACACTGGCCGGAGGATTGATTGTCATCGAAGTGGTTACTTTGTCCAGAGGAATATTTTTGGTTAGGATTTCCAAATCAGCCAGAGTGTCAATGGCTACCCCGCACTTGCCAATCTCAGCGACGGCTCTTGGTGAATCAGAGTCATAACCCATTAATGTAGGAAAGTCGAAAGCGGTACTTAAACCGGTTTCGCCCTCTTTTAATAGTTGGTGCCACCTTTGGTTGGTATCTTCCGCCGTGCCTAGACCAGAGAACATACGGAAGGTCCATACTTTCCCCCGATAACCAGTAGCCTGGCAGCCCCGGGTAAAGGGGTAGAGGCCGGGATAACCGATGCTGGCGGCAAAGTCTAAATCTTTAATATCCTCCGGAGTATATAGCGGGTCTATGACCAAGTCGGAAATGGTGGAGAACCGCTTTTTCTCGGAAACACTGTCAGCAGACTTCTTGACCTCCCCCTCCCATCTCTCCATTCCCCGGCGCGCCTCATCTTGTGTTTTATCGTTAAACATGGTTATCCCCTTCCCCTGACCTGAGAGACAGATACCTGGTCTCTTTGCACCCAGGCATGGCCCTGATTGAGAGCTCGCTTATTCATTTCCAAACGCGCTTGATTTTTGGACAGCATGCCGTCCATCACCGCGATAAGACTAGACATGGCTACCACGGGACGGCGCGCCAGCAGAGCACCCAGGACGACTAAATTGCCCACCGAATTATCCCCCAGCTCCGCCGCCAGTTCGTTAGCCGGCACATAGACCACGCTAATATCCTCCCGACTTACTTTTGACGGAATCAGCGACCTGTTGACAACCAGTAGGCTATCTGCTTTCATCACTGGCTCCAATTTGGCTAAGGAAGTCAGGTTCATGGCGACAGCTATAGTAGGCCTGGTGATGAACAAAGCGCCTATCTTCTCATCGGAGATGGTAACATGGCACCAGACATTGCCCCCCCTCTTCTCCGCCCCATATGACGGCATAAACACTACCTCACGTCCCTCCCGAAAAGCTGCCTCGACCAGAAGTCGGCCAATAAACAGCACCCCCTGTCCACCGAAACCACCCAAGGCTATTTCTTCAGGCACGGCCAGTCTCCTTTTTCAGGGCGGCAACGGCTTCGATAACCTTATACTCACCCAGAGGATACTGGGGGAGCATGTGCTCAACCAGCCACTCCAGTGCCTTCATTGGTGCCACCCGCCAATTCGTCGGGCAGGGAGATAGCACTTCTACCAGCGACATACCTAGACCAGCTAGCTGGGTTCTGAAGGCAAGTTTTATCGCTTGCTTGGCTTTCCGGACTGCGGCCGGGTTATGCACCGACACCCTGGCAACATAGGCTGGTCCATCCAAGGTGGACAGCATCTCGCAGACCCGGATGGGATACCCGGACAGAGCAGTGCTTCGACCGTCAGGGGTTGAGGTGGAGTACATACCAATGAGGGTAGTGGGGGCCATTTGCCCGCCGGTCATACCATAAATGGCATTGTTGACAAAGATGGTGGTGATATTTTCGCCCCGGGCGCAGGCGTGCACTATTTCAGCGGTGCCGATAGATGCCAGGTCACCGTCCCCCTGATAGGTGAAAGGAATAAGATGAGGATGGCACCGCTTGATGGCGGTCGCCACCGCCGGGGCACGCCCATGAGCCGATTCCAGGCCATCAAAGTTGAAATAATGATAAGAAGTGACGGAGCAACCGATGGAAGCTACACACACCGCCTTTTCCTTGAGGTTCAACTCATCGATTACCTCGGCGATGAGGCGAAACACGATGCCGTGCCCACAACCGGGGCAGAAGTGGAAAGGATAATCTTCTAAAGATTCCGGCCTGTGGTAGAGCGCGGTATCCAATTCTGAGACGTCTAACTTAGTCATCTCACCTGCCCACCGGTTGTTTCATCATTTTCTCTATGGCGGCCAGTATTTCCTCAGCTAACAGTGGCACACCACCGTATTGATTCACCAGTTCCACCCGCTTATCCAGGCCCACGGCCAGTCTGACATCTTCGATAAGCTGGCCAGAGCTTAGTTCCGCCACCAGGAAACCGCTGACTCTCTGGGCCAGATTTGATAAAGCTTCGTAGGGGAAAGGAAAAAGAGTGACGGGGCGGAGCAACCCTACGGCTAGCCCCTCCTGACGGGCCATTTTCATCGCCGTCAGTGCGGAGCGACTGGCGCTGCCATAGGCTATTATCACCAGAGAGGCATCATCCAGGTTAATGCCTTCATAGCGAACCTCGGTCTCCTGCATCTTTTCGAATTTACGGAGCAGAAGTTCGACCCGAGGACGGAAATTGACCGGGTCCATCTCGAAGGAATTGATTACGTTTTTGGGGCGACCTATTGCCCCGGTAATCGCCCAGGGTTTACCAGGCAATTCTTTGACTGGTTGGCGCATTACCACTGTCTCCATGGCCTGACCCAGGAAACCATCTGCCAGTACCACCACCGGGTTGCGGTATTTATCCGCCAGCTCAAAGGCCAGCATGGTGAGGTCCATCATTTCCTGCGCTGAGGCCGGAGCCAGGTTCATCACGCGGTAATCGCCATGGCCGCCGCCCTTGGTAGACTGGAAATAGTCCCCCTGGGCACCACCGATGTTGCCCAGTCCAGGACCACCCCGCATCACGTTCACGATTACTCCAGGCAGCTCGGCTCCCGACATATACGAGATGCCCTCCTGCTCCAGACTGAAACCAGGGCCGGAAGTAGAGGTCATCGCCCGACAGCCAGCAGCGGCGGCACCGTAGACCATGTTTATGGCGGCCAGCTCGCTCTCCGTCTGCACGAACACCCGCCCCTCCTCCGGCATCCGCTTTGACATGTGTTCTAGGAGTTCGTTTTGGGGCGTGATGGGGTAACCAAAGAAAGCCTGACAGCCAGCTAAGATAGCACCTTCGGCGATGGCAATATTACCTGCCATCAAAGTCTTATTTGACATTCGACCGCTCCGCAAATGGCCATTGGTTAGGCAACTAGTTCGACCGGTACCCTACTGTGACGGTACACGGAAATAGCAGTGTCCGGGCACATCATAGCGCAGGCGGTACAGCCGGTGCATTCGCCGGCCTTTTCCTCGAGGACGGCGGCTGGGGTATACCCCATCCGGTTGATATGAGACGACAGGCCGATAATTCCCTTGGGGCAGACGGAGATGCAGAGACAGCAGCCTTTGCACCTTTCGGCGTCGATGATGATATAAGCTGAGCTAATGCGTTGTGCCACTACCATTGCCTCTACCTCCCTTTTACCATCGGTACCTAAAACTGTCGGCCAAAGACTCTATACTTTAATTATTGATAGAATTGTTACCATGTCAAGGGTAAAAAGCTGGCGGAAAAAGGCGCAATTTCCGATAATGATGTCTATTTAACACATACTCTTCTGCTTTGATGCACTAATGTCGCCATTAGCGATGAAAAGGCGTGTAAAAACGACATCGGGTCAGCTTTTGCGATAATTTTGACCGTCGCTATCGCTATCTTCCCGGGTGCGAACAGTTTGACAGGCAAAGTATCCCGTGCCATACTATCTCTGTGATGGATGAGCTAGACCATCGATTGATTACCGAACTAGCCAAAGATGCTCGGCAGAACTGCGCCGAGCTGTCGCGCACACTAGGCGTTAGCGAAACTACGGTTCGACGCAGGATTCAGCACCTGGAAAAGAATGGCATAATCACTTTTACCGCGACACTGAATCCAGCCAAGCTGGGATATAGTATCATCGCCTTAATCGCCTTGGAAGTGGACCTGGGTAACATAGATAAAATCTCGGAATCACTCGCTCTTTGCCCCGATGTACGCTATGTGTCTCTCTGCACCGGCAACCATGATATCTTTATCGGGACGTGGTTCCACTCATCAGCCGAGCTGACCCAATTCGTGAAGGACTATCTGGCTAAGGTACCTGGCATCAGAAAAAGCGAGACCTTTGTCATCTTGGATGTGAAGAAGGATGAGGTTGGCTGGTTGCACAGCCTGGAACAAGCCAAGTAAGAAGACACTATGGCACCGGGCGAAGTTAGAGTAGTCCCATAGCCGAAATCGAATAAACATATAAGGAGGTTTAGATGGCGCTTAACGTAACCTTTAACTTCAAAAAGAGATTGCAGGCGGGTGAGATTGTATTCGGGCAGACCATCGGCCCGGGAAACGACCCGGAAAAAACGGTAAAGGCGTTGAAGGATTTCGGGTTTGATTTCATCATGATGGAAAACGAACATAGCCTGGTCAATAAAGAGACCATCTTTGAATATGTTCGTGCTTCCCGCAAGTTTGAAATCCCCATTTTGCTCAGGCCAGAAGAAAAAGATGCCAACTTCAGGTGCTACCTTGATGCCGGTGTCAACGGATTAATGGTACCCCAGGTTAACACCGTGGAGGAAGCACTCTACACCGTAAATCAGTCCTGCTTCCCACCCATCGGACACAGAGGAGCGGGAATCGGGATGAGCCCTTATTTACTCGACTTTCAGAACCTGGCTGAGATGCCTTTGCTGGAGATAACCGAATACGTTAATAACAACGTGGTACTCTTCCCGCAAACTGAAACTGTGGAATGTATTAGTAACCTGCGTCATATTCTGAACTTGGACGGAGTAACCGGGACGATTGTCGGGGCTAACGACCTGGTGCTGGATATCGGCGGCATTCCCCCCAAAGCTTTGCGGTCAGAGCTGGTTGCCACTGACATTGTGGAAGAGAAACTGAGACAGATTGCCCAGATATGCCAGGAAACGGGCAAGGTGGCGGGTATTGGTGGCTTTGCGCCTAAGGGCCTGGCTAAGTGGGCCAAGGAAGGCTACCAGCTATTCATGGTGGGCTATGTCATCGATGGCAATGTGGACAATCTACGACCCCCCATTGAAGAGATGAAATCTCTCATCGGCTAGACGGCAGAAAGAAGGTGGCAAGGGCTTCCCAGCAACCGAAACAAACCCTTGCCACCTTTATAATGCGCTGTGCCACGTGAAAATCTAAATATGCAGGATACGCTTGGCATTCTCCGAGAAGAGCATTCGCTTTTCCTCATCACTCAACGGAATCCGCAATAACTGTTCCAACTGTATCTGTAGCGGAATTGCCGCGAAATCAGTCCCGAACATTATTCTCTCGACACCAATCTTGCGGAAGACCCGCACCACATCCTCCTCCGCCAGACCTCGGTGGGGACTGTAGGGAATCCAGTCTGGAGCCGAAAAGCCCTGCGCAGTATCAAAGTACACGTTGGGATACCTCTGGGCCAGCTCTATCCTCTCATCCCACCAGGCGGAGCCGAGATGAGCCAGAACGACAGTCAAGCGCGGGAAAGCTTCAAGCACCGGGGCCCAGTTCTTCGGCTCGGCGTAATCTGGGTGTGCCTCTGTGGTTGAGACACTCACCGGAGAGGGGTATTCAGCCAAGACATGTGGCGTCGGCCATAGACCAGAATCAGCCACGATAGGCAAACCCAGCTCCTGGCATTTCTCATACATCGGCCACATCTCCTCATCATCCGGGAAGAAAGAAAACATGCCCGGATGGAGTTTTATTCCCCTGGCCCCCTGGCTGGCTCTCAGTGCCACCTCTTCAACCATCGCCTTTGCCCCTCCCAGCTCTTTAGATATGCAACTAAAAGGAAATAATCTGGGAACACGCCGACCCACCTCACAGCCCCACTGGTTAAATTCACGCATTATGGGTGCGATTTGCTCGCCAATCCTCTTTTCCTCCTTGCGGCGTTGCGCTTCCGGTAGTTTTAACAGCCTAGCTTTTTCAGCAAGAGGTCCTCGGTACTGGCGTGGTATCAAGGTCAGGAAAACCATTTTCGAGATGCCGTTTCTGTCCATGTACTCAATGGCTCTCTCCGGCGTACCCCACCTATCGCGTGTTCTTCGTCCCGGAAATAACCAGTAATTACTCGCCTCCTCTATCGTCCTGGCTAGATGAGCGTGGGCGTCGATAATTTCGAAGTCGTCCATCTATTCCTCCT
>DAOUZD010000128.1 GCA_030665795.1 Dehalococcoides sp. | reverse complement strand
CTCTTGACTGATAGATTCCCCCTTGAGTCGACTAAAACTTACGGCGAATCTGGCGGCCGGCAAAGCAAACACCGGAATCTCCTTTTCCTCCACATCACTGCCCAGTTCATGTCCGTATAAGGGAAAGCCAGCCTCCAGCCTCAGCGTATCTCTGGCGCCCAATCCGACAGGCACAATACCTTCTTTCTTACCGATTTCCAGCAGCTCGTTCCAGAGACGCGCGGCAATATCTGCGGGCGGAAACAACTCAAAACCGATTGGCTCACCGGTATATCCGGTGCGTGCTATGGCTACCTTTGCGCCCAACATTTCGGCAATGACTGACCGGTTCCTTATCGGCTCGGGAAGTTTACTCGTATC
This sequence comes from Dehalococcoides sp., assembly GCA_030665795.1. The sequence goes on along the minus strand of DAOUZD010000128.1, from coordinate 3,395 downwards.
TCCCAAAATTGCTTCGAGTATCGCCTTGGTTCCTGGTCCCTGTAAAGACAACATAGCAATACTGGTGGTGTTATCCTCAAGGACTAATCGGGGGAATCGTGACTGGAACTTTTGAAGCCAGTCCCAGTCTTTTTCTATGTTGGCGGCATTGACCACCAGAAGATATTCGTCTTCGCTCATTCGGTAGAGGTAAGTGTCATCAACGGCCCCGCCACTTTCATTCGGGATTATGGTGTATTGTGATTGTCCCGGTTCTAAGGCGGCGGCATTGTTGGTTAAGACGTGTTGCAGGAATGGCAAGGCGTCCTGGCCACTGATGCGGAATCTCCCCATGTGGGAGATATCGAAGAGCCCGCCGAATTTTCGGGTTGCCAGGTGTTCGGCGAGTATTCCCGGGGGATAGTGGAGGGGCATCTCCCAGCCGGCAAATTGAACCATTTGGGCACCTAGCTTTAGATGCTCCTCATATAGTGGAGTACGTTTCATCCTGACCATCCTCAATCCAGATTAATTGGCATCAGACACAAAAGGATAGCGTAATTTAATATGTTGAGGCTCCAGTTTCCTCCATCTTCCCGGTAACGCAAAAGACGACACGCTCACAGATATTGGTTACTCTATCAGCACTACGTTCCAGATTGTGTGCTACCCAGAGCAGGCGAGTCGCCCGGGTAATGGTTCGGGGGTCTTCGGCCATGAAGGTAAGTAACTCCCGGAAGACCTGTTCATAGAGGTTATCCACTTCATCATCTTCAGCCATAATTTGCCGGGCAGCATCAGCATCATGGTTGATAAAGGCATCCAGACTGCGGTGCAGCATACTTATTGTCTTTTCCGTCATGCGGGGCAGGTCAATAAGAGGCTTCAAGGGAGGCTCATCACCTATCATCACCACAATCTTGGCGGTGCCTTCAGCATGGTCACCGATTCGCTCCAGTTCAGTTATGATATTAAGCATGCAAATAATATTCCGCAGGTCTCCAGCCATAGGTTGCTGCGTGGCAATGAGCTGAATACACTTCTCCTCGATGTCAAACCGCTTTTCGTTTATTTTAAGGTCATCGGCGATTATCTGATGTGCCATAGTCACCTTTCTCTCCTTGAGAGCCTCCATAGCACGGTCGATTGCTTTTTCCACCATGCTCCCCATAGCCAGAATATCATCCTGAACTTCCCTCAACCTCTTGTGGAAAGTAGTTCTTATCTCCATCGCTGCAACCTCCTCAGAGCATTTAGCCAAATCGGCCGGTGATATAGTCCTCAGTGCGCTTGTCTTCAGGATTGGTGAAGAGCTGAGAAGTAGTACCATATTCTACCAGTACCCCGGCTCTGTCCGCTTCCATCATCAGAAAAGCCGTCATATCGGACACCCGTGCCGCCTGCTGCATATTATGGGTGACGATGACAATAGTGTACTCCTCCGCCAGACTTCGCATCAAGTCCTCGATTTTGAGAGTGGCTACCGGGTCAAGAGCACTGCACGGTTCATCCATCAGGATGACTTCAGGCTCAACCGCCAGTACCCGGGCAATGCATAGTCGTTGCTGCTGTCCTCCAGAGAGAGCCAGGGCAGATTGCTCCAGTTTATCTTTAACCTCACCCCACAGTGCTGCCTTGCGAAGGTTTCCCTCGACGATATTCTCAAGCTCACTGCGGTTATTTTTACCGTGTCGCCTCGGGCCGAAAGCTACGTTCTCAAATACTGACATTGGGAAGGGGTTGGGCTTCTGGAAGACCATGCCCACCCTTTTTCTCAGTTCCACGACATCAATATAATTTTCATAGATATTGATAGCATCAATCTCAACACGTCCTTCTACTCTAGTTCCGGAGATGAGGTCATTCATGCGGTTAAAGAGGCGAAGGAAAGAAGACTTACCGCAGCCGGACGGTCCGATTATCGCCGTGATGGCACACTGTGGTATCCCCAGGGTGATATTTCTTAACGCCTGAAAGTTTCCGTAAAAAAGGTTTACTCTTTCCGTTCTCAATTTTACCTTATTATGCTGAGCGGCACTATCATTAAGCAGCACATCGTTTACATTCATGAGCTATATCTCCTTCGGCGGACTCGCAGTCTGATGATGGTGGCGAGGAAATTAAAGGACAGCACCACCGCTAATAGCACCAGGGCAGTTCCCCATATGGTGCTCCTGGGCATGCCGGGGACATGGGCTGCCGTCGTGTAGAGATGATAGGGCAATGCCATAAACTGGTCAGAAGGAGACTGTGGTAACCCGGGAAGAAGGAAGGCAGCCCCTACCACCAGTATCGGTGCCGTCTCCCCAGCAGCACGGCTCATCGCCAGGACAGCTCCAGTAATTATTCCCGGTAGCGCCTGAGGCAGGACAACGTGTCTTATCGTCTGCCACTTGGTGGCGCCAACAGCCAGGCTACCTTCTTTGTATTCCCTGGGCACGGCTAAAATCGCCTCCCTGGAGGTGGTGATGGTCATCGCCAGCGCCTGACAGGCTAAGGTGAGGCTGGCTGACAGCAGTGACATGCCGAGATGCAGTGCCAGAACGAAGATACCGAGTCCAAAAAGCCCGTAAACAATACTGGGCACACCGGCCAGATTCAAAATCGCCATATTGATAAGGCGGGTCAGCCAGTTATCCCGGGCATATTCCGTGAGGTAAACCCCGGCCAGTACTCCTACCGGCAGGGCGAAGATGATGGTGCCCAGCATAAGATAGAAAGTACCGATAATGGCCGGGAAAATACCGCCAGCCTTGCCTGCCTGAGAGGGCGGCTGAGTCAGGAACTCCCAGCTAATCGCGTCGGCGCCGTTGATAATAATGTAAAGGATGATGAAGAGGACGGGAACCACCGCAATAGCCGTCGCCAGGGTAAGCAGCCCGAAGGCAGTGCGCTGTGAAAACTGGCGCGACACTATGGTTTGAGTTGCCATCTATAAACTACCTCGCAAACTTCCGTTTCTGGCGCTCAAGCACTCTACCGGCAATCAGATTAACCGAAAGGGTCATCACAAAAAGAATCAGGCCAATGGCAAATAGCGCCTGATACTGCAGCCCGCCACGGACGGCATTACCAATCCCGGAGGCAATGGCGGCGGTCATCGGCATCATGGGTTCAGCTGGCGAATAGGGTACCGCCAGAGCGCCGCCAGCGACCATAAGGACAGTCATGGTCTCCCCGATAGCGCGACCCACACCCAGCATAACGGCGGCAGCAATGCCGGAGAGGGCACCGGGAATGCAGACATGTCTTATCGTTTCCCATCTGGTAGCACCGAGGGCGTAGGAGGCCTCTCTAAAATCATTGGGAACCGCACGCAATGCGTCCTCGGAGACAGTGACAATGATAGGTAAGCTCATCATGGAGAGCATAATCGCTGCCGTAAGCCCGCTGAGCCCGGTGTTCAGATTGAACAT
>DAOUZD010000034.1 GCA_030665795.1 Dehalococcoides sp. | reverse complement strand
GACATCAGCATCCAGCGACCAGTCAGTATGTACGGTTGCGGCAAGCTCTACGGGGAGGGCCTCGGGCGGTTCTACCATAGCAAATTTGGACTGGACTTCCGTTCTATCCGTTTTGCCCACATGATTGGGCCAAACGTTCGCACGCCTGGTCATTGGGCACCGTCCATGATTCAAGACGCCATTTTGGGTAAACCCAACGAATGTATTTACGGCACCCCGGAATCAACAGTTTCTATGATATATGTGAGGGATGCGGCTAGAGCCGCCGATATGGTATTACAGGCACCCAAAGAGAATATTAAGATGGCCAATTACAATGTCACCGGGATTCCGGCTGTCGTCTCGGCTAAAGAACTGGAAACAATTCTTGTAAGCAGATTTCCCGGAACCAAAGTCACCTACAAGACTGATTCGCTTTCCCAAACAGGATTTTACAAAGCACTTAGTGTCATGAAAGTATTTGACGATAGCTATGCAAGAAAGGAATGGGGCTGGAAGGCAAAATATGCGACTCCTGAGGCAATAATCGACATTTTTGAGAAAGACATGAAGGAATACCCCAGACGTTATGGGTTGGCATAAAAGATTAGTTCATATGCTTGAAAAACGCCACCGGTATCAGACTACTTATCGGAGAATACGCTGGTCACTTAAGTCTTTTCCACCTGTAGTCTTGACCATTATGGCTCCACGGGACTCCTTTATCTCCAGGTTATGAAACGTATTAACTATACTGAACATGGTAGGCAAGTCCTCCCAGGTGGCTTCGTGAAACCGCACCGTCCCTTCACCTCGCCACATCTCCTTTACAACCCTGTTAGTATTAGCCGAAGGAGTAAGCGTCACATAGGCTATGTCAGGCTTGCCCCACTCACCGGTCTTGGGCATATACTTATAGTGCAGCGTCCCGTCACCACTTTGCTTACTTATTAGTGCCGCGGCCTCTTCCGAGGACAGTTGCGTCAAGTTCCCTATTTTTAAGTCCATAAACTTGAAGCCCATCCATCTGGCAGTGCAGTGCGTTTGCCCCTGGTAAATCATGGGTTCAGGAATTTCGCCATAGATTTTGGAGAAGCCAAGCTCCTCGCGCCCGGTCAAAATAGGCTCGGTAAGATTTTCCCAGAGTACAGTCAGGAAACTACCTTCAGCGTGGTCTTTCTTTCCATTGAAGACAACTGGAAAGCTAACGCCGAGTGTGTTGTATCCACGGCCAGCCAACCACTCTATTTCGGTAATGTAGGTAACCTCGACAGTTACCACCGGCTCCGCTCCCATCTCAAAGCCCTCGGGCAACAACTCTTCAAGCTGTTCCTGGTTGGTCAGGAAGCTGACGGATATTGCCGTTATCTTCGGCGATTCCAGGTTAACAAATTTGCGGCCGGCTTCACCCTGTCTGGGCCCCAAGCTAGGGCCAAAGTGAGTAGGCATCCGGTACATTCTGCCGGGCTGAAATTTGTAAGGCATTACATTCCCTCCCTTCCATTTAAGTAGAGCCCGCTTATCACCAGTAGACTAATATCTTATTCCCTAATAAACCTGCGAGATGTAGCGGAGCTATTCGTCTTTGGCATATCTGCCTGGACGAACATGAGCGGTCGTGGCAGGCGCCGTCATTCTTTCAAGATTATATTACCGTTTGGTGATTTCGCCCTCATTAGACAAACGGGAAGCATACCTTGTCTTCAGTGGCAATCTCGTACCGCTTTCCCCTTCAAATGGAAGTGCCCTTCCTTTGCTGACTTCTAACCATATACTATCCCGGGTAGCCACAGAATTATCTGTGGGAATATTATGACTAAAGCCAGACCAATTAGCTGCAGGATTACGAAGGGAATAACGCCCTTGAATATGTCAGTGAGCTCAACCTCGGGAGGGGCAACTCCCTTGAGATAGAATATGGAAACAGCAAAAGGTGGTGTCAGGAAGGAAGTCTGCAAACAAACCGCAAAAACCAGGGCAAACCAGAGGGGGTCAAAGCCGAGGGCGGGTATTATCGGGGACAGGATGGGGATAAAGATTAAGAGTATGGCAATCCAGTCAATAAGGAAACCCATAAGAAAGATGATGAACAGTATCACGGTAAGGACGCCATAAGGGCCAAGTGGCAGCCCCAGCAGCAATCGTGTAATCACGTCGCCACCGCCAAGAGCCAGAAACACGCCGCAAAAAATACTGGCTCCCACGGCTATTATCAGCACCATGGTCGAAATTCTGATAGTGGCGTAAACCGATTCCTTCAGACTTTGCAAGCTAAATTTCCGGTAAACGATAGCGAGGAATATGCCACAGGTAGCGCCCACCGCCGCCGCTTCAACTGGAGCCGCCAGCCCCATGATGATTGAGCCCAGAACGGCCAGAATAATGAGGAAAAACGGAGCCATACCGGTTACCATTGAAACAAGCAGCTTCAGTATTGGTATTGCCCTTTCCTCGGGTGGCAAACTTGGACCGGCGCTGGGTTGAATATAGCATCTGATGATGATGTAAGATAAGTACAGGCTTGATAGCACTAAGCCGGGCATGATACCGGCGGTAAACAGCCTGGCTACGGATATCCCAGCTAAAGGCCCGTATAAAATCAGCATTATGCTCGGTGGGATAAGGATGCCCAGAGTCCCACCGGCCAAGATGCTGCCGGTGGCTAATGGTATGTCATATTTACGCCTCATCATAGCGGGCAGAGCCAGCAAACCCATCACCGTCACCGGGGCACCAACTATCCCGGTGCCGGCGGCAAACAGGGTGCACAGGAAAACCGTGGCCAGGGCTATTGAGCCTCTTAGCGGCCCGAAAGCCACTTGTAAGATGCCAAAAGCCTTTTCGGCAATGCCGGCTCGTTCCATAATGCATCCCATAAAGACAAACAGCGGGACGGCAGGCAGGGCATCGTTCATCATTACCCAGGCAGTGCGGGAGACCATCTGGCTGAAAACCACTTGCCCCCAGCCGATATAGCCAAATATCAGCCCGATACCAGCCAGGACAAAAGCAACGTGAAACCCGGAAAAGATACCTATCATAACGGCGACAAACATCAACAGGGCAAGAGTTTCAGGCTCCATATTCTTTCCCTCTTATCGCCATGCCCAGGCTGCGAATAAATTCGGCAACCCCCTGAAGCATTAGCACAAAAATCGCCACCGGCAATACCGTCTTCAGGGGATAAAGGGGTGGACTCCAGGCGCCCGCCGTACTCGTCTCTTGCAGTGACCAGGAAAAGGCGGCATAGTGTACCCCTTTAACCAACAAAACTACCATAACCGGGAAAAACAATATCAGGAAAAGGGAAGCGTCAATGCCTCCCTTCCAGCGTGGTGGCAGGAGCCGGTGAAGGACATCTATCCTGACGTATCCCCTGACGTAAAGCAGGTAAGCGGCTCCCATCATAAAATGAACCCCATAAATCATATAGGTTATATCGTAAGCCCATATGGTCGGGGCATTAAAGACGTATCTTGCTATCACCTCGTACATTAATCCAAAGACCAAAGGGATAATGAGCCAGGCAACAAGCTTGCCGGCCACCTCACTCGTCTTATCAATAAGTTTCAGAAAAGGGCGCAAAACTATGCCTCCTTCCTTTCTGATGCAGTATTAACCCGCTGAAAAACTGCGTTTGCCTTTCAGGTTGTCCAGAGTCCACCACGTCAGCCACTGGTTATGATAAGCTAGCAGGGTTATTATTGCAAACCCTACTAGCCTATCATTTGCCGGTGTTTTAAGCCGCTTACTTCCAGTAAAAGTCAGCTGCGAAGGAATAGTCCTTGAAGAAGGTTCGACGATAGGGAACTATCTTCTCCGCCCACTCTCGCTGCGACCCATAAATCTCGGCAAAGTGGGGGTTCGCGGCACATTCCCTTTCGGCTACCTTATCCCAGGCCCCCAGAAGCTTCTCCAATATCTCGTCTGGTGTCTCAACCAAGGTAACACCATACTTGGTTAGAAGCTCGTTCAGCGCCCACTCGCCCAAGACATACTCTTCAATGGTGTTCCTTAGCAGCATCTCGGTGCAGACTGATTCGACCAATTTCTTCAGGTTATCGGGCAGCGCCTCCCAGCGTGCTCGATTAAGTCCCAGTTCAACATACCCGGTTGGCTGGTGGAGTCCAGGGGCATGGTAGTACTTGAGAACGTCGGCGATACCCAACCGCATGTCGCTGTGGGGGTCGCTGTATTCAGAAGCATCAAGGACGCCTTTTTCCAGCAGCGGCAGTATCTCGCCCCCGGGTACAGTGAGTACGGACACGCCAGCCTCTTTAAAGACCTCGGCAGCCAGACCAGCTACCCGCATTTTATACCCGGCGAGGTCCTCCCAGCATGTCAATGGCTCGGGGAACCAGCCCATCGGCTCGGGGAACTCCCCCTTCACAATAAAGGGCACAATATTCGTATAACCAAGCTCCATAAAAAGGTCCCGATATAGCTCCATGCCGCCACCAAAGAACATCCATCCCTTATGGTCCCAGGTATCCATGCCGAAAGGACCACCGGCGCAGGAAGCAAACAGGGTGAAGGCGGTATTTTTGCCTACCCAGTAACCAGACCAGGCAATATATCCGTCCAGAACGCCGTCCTGACAAGCGTCAGCCTGCTCGAAGGCGGCGACTATCGTCCCCGGAGCGAGGTATTGTGTCTTTATCTGGCCCAAGCTCTGCTCTTCTATCCTCTGTATTGCCCTTTCCCCGGACAAATAATCCCAGCTGCCAACGCCAAAGGCGCTCTGGATTTTCCACTCAAAAACCTCGGCTGGCGCCGCTGGGGTCGGTGCCGGAGCGGGAGCTGGCGCCGGAGCGGGAGCTGGTGCGGGGGCTGGCGCAGGAGCCGGGGCAGGTGCCGCACAGGCAACCAAACTTACAGTTAATAACAGTGCCAACGGAATCAACAATATTTTCTTTTTCACTGATTTATCTCCTCCTAAGATTTTGTAACCTAGCCGTATATAAATATTTTGTGCTGAAAGCTATCACCTCCTTTTTTCCTATTTTGGGAAGTCACTTACAGTTTTGAGTATGTCAGAGCAAGCATTTCCCAGATTGTGTTGCTACGGATACCCATAATGCAATTGGCAGAGCCCGCCTAAACTCTAGACTCATCCCCAACTGCCCCCATAAAGCCGAAGGGCTCAAAGGTGCACCCACATTTGGAACCCCTGAGCCCTTGCCGTGCATTTTGTTTGACTCATCCCGGAGATTGCTATGGAATGAAAATAAATATCCATTACCGACTTTCACTCCCCGAAAGACCAATCCTACAGGTCTTTCTCTGTGTTAGCCAGCTTTTTCCTTTTCGTCCGCCTACGGAGCTGGAATACGGTCGCTTCTTGTCTCCCATTAGGGCATCTTATTATTTATATTAAAACGCCCCAATGACTTTTGAAGTACTATTAATGATTTAGCTTTCAAGAAAATCGTAACCGATATTTTGCAGTTTGTCAAGGGGAGGTGCGGGTTTTTTGAAAATACCTCAATGGACTTCTATCACCAATCAGGGGCTAGTTCTTGCCTATATCGTCAAGTATCCGCAGAGTACGACTCGTGATGTTAGATTGGGGAACTCTAACTTAAAAAGTGAACCAATTACCGGGGGCAGGTCAATTCCTGCGGTCAACACATCGATTTCTCTGCTTTAGCAGATATCTTCAGCGGCGAAATCCAATCCCAGTTCGCTCAACTTTGCTTTTGTCGGATTGCCCGTTTTTAGGTCCCAGCCCCGATAGGCATAGTAGTCGTCTTTCAATCGTTCCAGGGTCTCTCTGGGAATATGACTTCCTTTCATTGGGCCTTCCGGAACCGGCTCTTCCATAAGCCGAACCGGTAGCTGGTCATCTTCACGGGTGAAACCTTCCCTCGCCGCAAAGCAGCGAATCATGTTCCGCTGCCGTTCGGCAATCTTCCTGGCCCCTTCGTAATCGAGTTCCCATCCCGTAACCGAATTCAGAGCTTCGATGACACTGTCGCTAATCTTTAAGGGTCCCCAGATAGGTTCGGCCAGATGGCAGAGTAGCATCGAGTCGGTGAGGATTAACCAATGATTGATTTCGGCGGCAAGGGCTCCCTTACCCTCGAGTATCTTGCGGTCTACCAGTCCGGTCTTTTCTGGGGTTGGGCGTATGTCGTGGTGACTTCCCCCTCTCGGCCCCGTTGCATATCCGACGGCAGCTGCCGGAAAGGGGCGGCAGGTATGACCCGGAAACTCGAGCCCTTTGTTCTGAATAGCAAAACGGTAGGTGTCCTTGCCGACAATTTGTGCGGCTACTCTCGTTCCCTTTGCCAGCAGGGCTCCCAGACCTTCTCTTTTACCAATCTTCTCAATCATCTGGAGCATGCCGTCTGCATTGCCGAACTTCAAATCGATTCCATCGGTGTCATCCTTGGTAAATATGCCCTTTTCGTAACATTCCATAGCCCAAGCAATGCACAATGCCGTAGAAATCAGGTCAATCCCATAATAGTCACACAGCTCATCTGCCTTACAGAGCACTTCGATGTTATCCACGGCACAGGCGCTTCCAAACCCATAAATCGTTTCGTAATCAGGGCCGTTGATGATTGATTGGTACGGACCTTTTGGTACCACACTGTACTTTGTGCAGTTAATGGAACAGGCAAAGCAGGCACGGTCTCCCTTGACCACCTTCTCTTTCATCGCTTCAGCGGTTATATTCTTCATTCCTTTAAAGGTTTCGGTCTGCCAGTTTCGGGTCGGCAAAATGCCAGCTTCGTTCATGGCGGCCACATTTCTCGGCGTACCATACTCGGAGAGACCCTGCACGGCCGGCGTGGTGGCAATTAGTTCATTGAGCTTTATCGCGGTATTGTGGAGTCTTAAAATATTCGGGACGGTTACTCCTCCGGTACCCCTGATGGCGATTGCCTTGAGTTTTTTAGACCCCATCACAGCGCCTATCCCGCCGCGGCCGGCGGCGCGGATATCGCAAAGAATCATGGCGTA
>DAOUZD010000191.1 GCA_030665795.1 Dehalococcoides sp. | reverse complement strand
AAGCAGAGCCAGCCAGGCATAAGGCAGAACCTCCCGATTGTAGCCAGAGGCAATCAAGTCAATAACTTTATCATCGCAAATCTTGGCCATTTCCCTGACTCTCTCCCCAATCATTCTAAAGCCTCTTACTGGCAGCCCGAGACTGGTCAGCCCGTCGTTGAAGTGCGGGTCGGAACCACCGTTTCGGATGATAATCTGAGGTTTGAATTCCTCGGCAATGGGCTGGACGATGGACTCAAAAACCAGTTGGTAAGAGTCATAACCGGCATAAACTGGCATGGGGATATTGACGGTGAAGCCCTTGCCATCTCCGGAACCAATTTGATAAGCGAAGCCGGTTCCCGGATAGAGCGTTCTGGGGTCTTGGTGCAGGTCAATGAGCAAGACCCGCTTGTCTTCATAAAAGTACTCACAGGTCCCGTTGCCGGCATGGGCATCAGTATCCAGTATTAAGATTCTTTCTAACTTATACTCCTGCCTTAAATACAAAGCGCAGAAAGCAACATCATTGTACAGGCAAAACCCCTCTCCGTAAGAAGGTTTAGCGTGGTGCAGCCCGCCGCCGATAGACACCGCTTTCTTGAATTCGCCATCTTGCACCAGATGGCAAGCCATCTTGGCCTGTCCAACAACCAATCTGGCGGCCTCTTCTAGCTTTCCCGGTCTGCCAATGGGCATGTTATCCCCGCTGTGAAATCTAAAGAACTGCCCGGAATAGCTTAACCCCAGATTGGCCGCTTGGTAGTATTCTCTGGTGAAATCGATGTATTCCTGTCGGCAAATTAACCGCAAATCCTGGTCACCTGCCGACTCCGCTTTCAGCATTCGATAATTGTCATCTTCGGCCAGATTGTCTCTCAGGAACTGAGGGAACCGTTGATAACGGTCACCACGAAAAGGGTGACCCGGCCCAAAATCATATTCCTTTAGTTCTTCTCGATACAGGATTCCAATCGCCATTTTCACCTCACTGACCCAGGTGAACATCCTAATCCACTGATGGGATTATAACTTTTTTACTTGACTTTGACCAGAATGATAATGTCTCCCGGTTGACTATCGGTTATCTGACGGGCATTGCGCAGTTTTACTTTAGTGTCCGTTTTTACTCCCGCCGGAATCTTCACCCTTAGCTTTTTCCCCTTGCGGATGAGGTCTTTTTCTAATCCCTGAGCTGCCTGTTCTCGGGTAACGGTTATCTCATAGCGGACTTCCCGACGTGGGGACGGTTTCGCCCGACCGAATATTTCTTCCAGGTCAATCCCTCCCGGGGCCTCAAATCTGATTCTCCCCGGGCCACCAAATCCCCGACTGAATGTCCGGAAGGAAAAACCTCTTCCCTTCAGGGCGTCACCAAAGACATTATCCAGAAAGTCAAAGCCGAGCCCAGACCCGCCAAAGTCTCGCATCAAATCTTCAAAGGTGGTCCGGGTAAAAGGGCTGCCAAAGATGTCGCCAGCATTACCCACGGTGCCAAACTGGTTATATTGCCTTCTCTTTTGCGGGTCACCAAGCACACCGAAAGCCTCGTTTATCTCCTTAAATTTTTCGTTGGCCCATTTCTCCTTACCGGGGTTGCGGTCGGGATGGTACTGCATGGCCAGCTTCCGGTAAGACTTCTTTATTTGCTCTTGAGCCGCGTTTCTCGGTACACCCAAAATCTGGTAATAGTCTTTCGCCATTGGTGTTCTGCCTCTTCTGGAATTATAAGTCTATCACCGTGGGGATGCCAATTTTTTACTCGCTCTTGTTCTCAACGCTTTCACAAGGTAAAATTAGGCTGTGAAGAGAAAGGACGGTTCGAAATGACGGAGCAACTAGGCAAGATGGAAAAACCTGAGGCAGAGCGCTTCACGGGTAAGAGAAAGCTCTATCTCATTCCCCTTATTTTTGCTGGCAAAAAGGCTTCTCCAGAATATGCGGCGAAGTTTAAGCTCTACTGGGAACAGGTTGGCAAGCATGTCGCTAATCTGGAGTCGAAAATAGGGAGGGTAAGCCATATTTACCATGAATCGATTACCGTGGCTGGGAAGGACGGGCTCAAGGCAGCGGAGAAACTAAATCCTTCCAGCGGCCGCATTGCCAAGGAAAAGTGCCAGAGCGGTGCGGTGCTTGAGGTAACTGAGGACAAAGAATTGGATGAGGAGAGTCTGGACTGGGAGAGGTTTCTTCTAATGGGATTTATCAGCCAGAAGGTGGCGAAAATGGTCTCCGAATTTTATGTCGAAGCGTCGCGGAAAAGGTATGAACACATTGCCCGGAGAATAGACGAGACCCTCAAGGCTAATGAGGTAGGGATACTTTTTATCCGGGAAGGTCACCCGGTGCAATTCCCTCAGGATATAGAGGTGTTTAGCGTGGTGCCACCGGCATTGGACGAAATTCACCGCTGGCAGCGCGAACGCTTAGCTACGGAGAAGGAGGAAGAGTCAAAGAATGAGCGCCATTGATGATTTTGCCGCCTTACTTGAGGCGACAGAGGTTATGCAGCAGCTACGCAAAAGCCTGAAAGAAGAGCCGGCACACCTTTTGGGTGATATCTGCCGACAGTATCAGG
>DAOUZD010000155.1 GCA_030665795.1 Dehalococcoides sp. | reverse complement strand
CTCCTCGGATAACAGGCCTAACGAGCCCTCACCAAGGACGGTTACTTTGGCCTCTATTATTTCCCCCGCTGAATAATTTGGCTGTTGCTTGCCATCCTTGTCCAGTCCCTTATCACCAAGTTTTACACCCCTGACCAGATTATCTTCTACCACAATCTCTTTGGCGGCAAAACCAGTATATATCTCAACACCTAGCTCTCTGGCAATACCAGCCAACCAGTTAACCAGCTCACTAACCGAAATAACGTAATCCCCTTTATGACGCATGTGCGACGGTACAAAAATTTCAGGGAGCTTTATGGACAATCTATCCCCCAAAAGGAAAATCGTCTCGTCTCTTTCTACCCGGTTGGCCAGCATCTTGACGACAAATCCGTCTTCTTTCTCTCTCCAGTCAGGAATTAATTCATCCAAGACATCGGCTTCAAAGACAGCTCCAGACAGATTATGCTGGCCAAGCTTATCTGCTTTTTCGATGACAACGACTGACTCGTCTCTCCCCTTTTGAGTAAGGAGTTGTTTTAGTTTTATAGCTCCAGCCAAGCTCGCCGGACCGGCTCCGACAAAAAGGGCTTCCATTTTATTTAGCTTATCCACTGTTATGCTCCTTGTGAATTTAGCACCTCAATAAGTTCGGGAACTATCTCTTCCAAATTACCTACTATTCCAAAATCAGCGACTTTGAAAATTCGAGCACTCGGGTCCTTATTTATTGCCAGGATAATATCGGAGTTTTGCATGCCGGTCAGATGTTGCACCGCTCCTGAAATACCGGCGGCAACATAAAACCTGGGCTTGACTGTCTGGCCGGTCTGGCCAACCTGATGGCTGCGGTCGATAAATCCTGACTCAACAGCCAGCCTTGAAGCACCCACCATAGCTTCTTGTCCCAAGAATCTGCCCAGACTCTCGGCTAGTGGAGGTATGCATTTGTCAAAGCCCTCTTTTGTCTTGCAGCCTGTCCCACCGGCAACGATTACGGCAGCATCCTTAAGCTCGGAGGTAAGCTGGCGAAGCTCAGCCGAGACAATCCTTGCTCCCAAATCAGATTCTGTGATATTGGGTGCATATTCAAAAACATCTCCTGTCCGCCTATTGTCAGGCTCTAAAGCCTGCATAACACCAGGTCTGGCTGTGGACATCTGCACTGTTGAGTTTTGGGTAATTATGCTGGCCATTACATTTCCCCCCAGTGCTGGTCTTGTTTGCCTTAAAACCCCGGTAAATTCTCGGTCACCCCTTTTAAAATCTACTATATCCAGCCCGGTACAATCAGCCGTCAACCCTGAATTTGTTCTATAAGCAATCCTCGGCGCCAGCTCCCTGCCTAGAGGTGTGGCACTAAACAACATCATCTGTGGTTTATATTTCTCAATTAGCTCTGAGGCTGCTTTTGTGTAGGGGACAGGCAGGAAATTTTCTAGCAACTTATGCTCGGCAATATAAACCTTATCAGCCCCGCAGGCTATCAGTTCTTTGGATAACTCTTTTATATCTTTGCCAACCAGCACAGCACCAACCTTTTCATCAAGCGGACTGGCCAGTTCAATGGCTTTGCCTAGTAGCTCAAATGTAGCCGGATTTATTTCTCCACCCTCCTGTTCGGCATATACCCAGATATCTCCTTTATAATCGGGTTTTTTGCCTTCGGGTAAGTGATATTTTGGTGTCTCCTCCTCTTCTTCAGCAGGCTCTAGCTTACTGGTATAGGATTCTTTTAGCATCCTTACTAATTTCCCCAAATCACTTTCAAAAACACAATTTCTCTGGATAGCTTCCTTTGGTGAAAAAATTCTAACTACATTTGTTCTGGAGCCGGTTAATCCGATATGGGATTCGTCGGCATTTATGTCAGCAGCGCTCCACTGGTAAAGCTTTTGTGAATACGCCCACCTTGTTCTACTGAACGAGGCATTTAGTGGTTCTGCCCATTCGGTAACAGTCACCATACAGGGGTAATTCTCCGCGGTTACCGTTTCAGTGCCCCTTCTGGTTATCCTTTCCACTCTCAGATTTCCGTTATCAAAGCTAAAAGATGTGGCATAGGCGATATGCACTATGCCCAGCCCTTCGGCAATCTGTGGAGGAACCTGGGCGGTATCACCATCGACTGACTGCATACCACTGACGATTATGTAGTTCTTGTCACCGTTAAATATCTCTTTTTCAATTTTTCTTATTGCTTGAGCCAGTGGGTAAGCCGTAGCTGCTGTATCAGCACCTCCGAGCTTTCTATCAGTCAGCAGCACGCCTACATCAGCGCCGATGGATAAAGAATATCTCAAAACTTCCTCGGCAAAAGGCGGACCCATTGTTAAACTAACTGTCTGGCCATTATGTTTCTCTCTCATCCTTAAAGCAAAGGTCAACGCCTGTTTATCAAGTTCATTGCAGACGTTATCTAACAGACCTCTTTTTAGCGTGCCCTTCTCCCAGTCCCAGGCTTCATTGGGGATATTTTTTATATCAGGCACTTGTTTGACTAAAACTATGTAATTCATTTTCCTTCCTTCTTTTGTCTTTCACTTGAGTCACGCTATTGTAGTGTGAAAGCTCTGCTGATGGCAATAACCTGAGTATGGCACAACCGATTGCCAGTTCCTGGATTTTTAGTTGCCTGAGTCCGATGATGAAATTGCATCACGGCGTTCGTAGTAACCGACCAAATTTGCTAAGGCTTTGGCAGCACGCTCCAGTGTCAGGTAAACCGGGATTCCTTGGCTAAGGTAGTAATCGCAGATGTTGCGCCGGGCACCTTCAAACTCCAGGGCATCGGCCCCGATGGCCTCTACCGGCAGCACCATCACTACCGGCTTGTCCAGTCTCTTTTTAACATCAACCGGGATTCGGGTCAGTTCTCCGTGATTTCTTCCAAACCCCTTCATACCGGGGGTTGATATAGACATTTCAATCTCATCGATAATTACGGCGTCCACGCCGCCCTCGGTGAGCACCGCTTCCAAAACTCCCCTGAGCGCAGCAGGAAGTGGGAAGGGGCTGCCCACGTCCACCGGGTTTCGAACGCTAGTACCTACCGGGGCGACCATTGATGCCAGCTTCTTCTGAAGCTGGGTAGGGAACAGCGGCACCGAAAGCCCCACTCTCTCGCAGGCATCGGTGGCAGCCACGGTGATTCCGCCACCGCCACCCACCGGACAAACCTTGCGCCCTCGGTATGGAGCCAGGTGCAGAAAGGCAAGGGTGGTATCAAGAAGCTCTTCAAGGCTGTTCACCCGAATAGC
>DAOUZD010000040.1 GCA_030665795.1 Dehalococcoides sp. | reverse complement strand
GTCAAGGACGGGGTAGTGTGGGAAGTCGGTCAGGAAAGTGATGTTGAGCTTATTTTGAAGCAGAGTTAGCCAAATCCACTGGTTCTGGTATAAAATGTCTTTTGGTGTAGCACTTCAAAGAACACGAGGTTGAACTTTTATGGGGCTGCAGAAAGTTAAAAGCGTACTTCCGGCGGGGAGTTATTATTTCTCTGGAGACGAAGCCGTGGCGGAGGGTGCCATTGCGGCACGGTGTGGCTACTGTGCTGGCTATCCCATTACCCCGGCCACCGAAACCCTGGAGAGACTCTCGATTAGATTTGGAGAAACTGGCGCCGTATTTATGCAAATGGAGGATGAGATTGCCTCGATTTGTTCCTGTATCGGGGCGTCGTGGGCGGGAGCCAAAGCGATGACGATTACCTCGGGGCCTGGCTTCAGTCTCATGCAGGAGGGGATTGGCTATGCGGTGTTTACGGAAACGCCGTTGGTAATTGTAGATGCACAGAGAGGTGGCCCAAGCACCGGACAGGCTACCCGAGTCGGCAGCGGGGACATCATGCAGGCCAAATGGGGTTCACACGGCGATTATCAGACCATTGCCCTTTCCCCTTGGTCGGTGCAGGAGCTATACGACCAGACGATTCGTGCTTTCAATTTTGCCGAAAGGTTCAGGGTTCCAGTCCTGCTCATGGCGGAAGAAGCAACTGTCCACATGCGGGAAAAGATTCAGATAAGCGGTAATATAGAATTATTTAGTCGGAAGAAAGAAGCAGGCGTGCCTCCCTTCAGCACTGAAGAGGATGACGGGGTACCGCCGATGCCTGCTTTCGGCGAAGGTGAAAAATTGCTGGTCACCGGCTCTACACATAATGAGTGGGGTTTCAGAAGAATAACTCACCCTGAGATTCAGCAAAAACTGGTTACCAGATTGCATAAAAAGATACTGAATCACGGTCAGGAAATTATTAAGTATGAAAATTACTACCTGGAAGATGCGGCGGTAGTCGTTGTTTGCTACGGTTTTACCGCCCGAAGTGCATTATTTGCCGTGGAAAGAATGAGGGAGGAAGGCAAAAAAGTCGGTATGTTACGTTTGAAGACTCTCTGGCCCTTCGCCGGTGAAGTAATTAAAGATGTCGGGTCTCGGGTAAAGAAGATATTAGTTCCGGAAATGAATATGGGGCAGGTTGTCGGTGAGGTGATGAAATATGCCTCTTGTGAGGTAGTACCCTATAACCAGGTGACCGGAGAAATCATTCACCCCAAGACAATCATAGAACAATTGAGGAGGCTTGGCTAGTGGTCAGGGAATTGGAACGATATTTGCGGCCGGGAGTAGGTATCACCACTTTTTGTCCCGGTTGCGGTGAGGCTATTTTGATGGGGCTGATTTTGAGAGCCATCGATGAGCTTCGGTTAAATATGGATGACATGCTGTTTGTCTCCGGCATCGGTTGTGCCGCGTGGATACCAAGTCCTTATTTCAATGCCGATACTCTCCATACTTTGCATGGCCGGACCATTGCTTTTGCCACCGGCGCCAAAATGGTTAACCCGAAACTAAAAGTAATGGTTATCAGTGGTGATGGTGACCTGGCTGACATCGGCGGCAATCATCTTATCCATGGCGCACGCCGGAATATAGACCTTACCGTCATCTGCGCCAACAATATGAATTACGGAATGACCGGCGGTCAGGTTTGTTCGACCACGCCCCACGGCGCGATAACTATGACCACACATCAGGGTAACCCCTTCCGTCCGTTTGACCTGTGTCAGCTGGTGAAGGCGGCCGGTGCGGTCTATGTCGCCAGGTATGCGGTTACCCAGTCTTTCGCCATGATAAGAAGTATTAAGAAGGCATTGCAGACGGAAGGTTTTGCTTTTGTTGAAGCGGTGACACCGTGTCCGGTTCAGTTTGGTCGGCGGAACAACCTTGGCGGTCCTGCGGCTATGCTTAAAGACTTAATGACCACGTGCATTATGAGGGAAAAAGCGGAGAAATTAAGCCCCGAAGAATTGGAGGGCAAGATAATCACCGGGGAGTTTGTCAATGGGGCAGATTAGGCAAGTGGTGCTCTGCGGTTACGGCGGGCAGGGCATTGTCCTCGCCGGGACGATACTGGGTCAGGCCGCGTTTAAAGATGGGAAATGGGTTAGCGGCACCAATTCCTATGGTGCTGCTGCCAGAGGTGGGGCTTGTCGCGCCGAAGTGGTCATCTCTGACCAGCCGGTAATTTACCCGCATGTGATTGAAGTCGATATTTTGGTTGCCATGTATCAGACGGCTTATGACAAGTATATCGGGCAGGTCAAGCGAGAGGGAGGCGTGGTCATTTATGATGACGGCTTTGTCTCTCCAGAAGAGATTGTCGGCTTGAAATACGTGCCGATTCCAGCAACCAGGACCGCGATTGAGGAACTCGATAGCGGGATAGTGGCCAATGTCATTATTTTAGGTGCCGCGGTGGCAATAACCGGACTGGTTACCGAAGAGGCTTTAAGCTCGGCGGTAGCGGGAATTGTTGCCGAGAGGCTGCGCGAACTGGACTTAAAGGCGGTGGATATTGGCTTTAAACTGGGAAGAATGACGCCTCAGCAAATAGACTAAGGACGAGACGGAAAGGTAATTGGCTAACATGCCGGTAGAAGGAAGAACACACATACCGAAAATCGACCACGAGAAGTGCAACCAGTGTAAACTTTGCCGTTTGCTCTGTCCTGATTTAGCCATAACCAAAGATGGAAGTAAAGGGCAGATTGTAATTGATTATGACTACTGCAAAGGATGTGGTATTTGTGAGGCATTTTGTCCTAAAGGGGCGATCAAGATGGTGCTGGAAGAATGACGAGTTTCCTCACTTAATCAGGCATGCTATCTATTAAGCAAGCAAGGAGCAAGGATGTCTTTCAAAGTAGTAATGGTGGTGGCTAATCCTATGCTACCCCATGATGAAGAGGACTATCGCCAGATTGGTGCTGAATTTGTTACTCAGCCCGGTGAGACGGAAAATGAGATTATTGCCGCGACTCAGGATGCCGATTTTGTGCTGACGTTCAAGCGACCCTTTACCAGAAAAGTCATTGAGAAACTGAACCGGTGCAAAATGATTTATAACATCGGCACCGGTTACGAGACGATAGATTTAGCGGCGGCGACCGAGCACGGTATCTGCGTTACCTATCCTGATGGCTACTGTACCGAGGAGGTTGCCGAACATGCCATGGCCCTTATCCTGGCCTGTGCCCGAAAAGTCCTGCGTCTGGATAGGGCGGTCAGAGCCGGGAAGTGGGACTCTTATGAAAAAAGGGAAATACGGTTCCAAATCTTGCCGCCGATGTTGCCGCTAAAGGGACAGGTTTTGGGGTTGATTGGCTTTGGCCGCATCTCCCGAGCACTTGTCCCCAAAGCCAGAGGATTTGGGCTGAGAGTCATTGCTTTTGACCCTTACGTTCCTTCCCGCGTATTTGAGGAGTTTGCTGTAGAATCAGTGCCCCTTGATTATTTGCTGGAAAATTCGGACTTTGTCTCCCTACATGCTGCCTTCATACCGGAGGCCAGGCACATGCTGGGAATCAAACAGTTCAAGCAGATGAAACCCACCGCTTACCTTATCAATTGTGCCCGCGGCGATTTCATTGATGAGTCGGCGCTACATACGGCGCTGACTCAAGGCGATATCGCTGGTGCGGCACTGGATGTGCTGCAGGCGGAGAGTGTTGGCTTAGACCATCCCTTGCTCCAACTGGAAAACGTGCTCATCACGCCTCACGCTGCTTACTATTCCGAGGAGTCTCTCGGCAGGCTGAGGCGTCGACCATATGAAGAGATTGTTCGGGTCATTAACGGAGAATGGCCCCAGTGGCTGATTAACACTGAGGTTAAGGAGAACTTTCAAAACAGGTGGGGGAAACAGGCTCAGTAATATAAGGCTAGAAATACGAATATGCTATAGGAGGTTATCATGGGTATCAAGACAACAAAGGAAATAGCGCGATGGGTATGTAGTACGGGATATAAAGACTTTAGCTCAGACCTAGTGAGCTACGCGAAAACATTAGCCTTAAGCCATCTCGGTATGACGGTGGCCGGGTCGGCAATGCCTTTTGGCAAGATGGTAATCAAGTATACCAAAGAGTATGGGTGCCCTGATGAAGCCGGGGTGCTTGGTGGGGGTTTTCGTACTTTAGCTGAGTACGCGGCGCTGGCCAATGGTTCACTCTCTCATACTACGGAACTCGAGGATGATAGTTTTCCTGATGGCCTGTACTCATGTGGTGCCTGGCCGACGGTCTTGGCTCTTGGGGAAAAGCTAAAACTCTCGGGCAAGGACGTTATTGAGGCCTTTATCGTGGGGTATGAAGTGGCATCAAGGTTGGGTGTGGCATCGCAAAAGGCGATAGTCGACGGTTATCTTAACGCGGCTGGTTGCTTAACCATAGGTGCGGCAGTTATGGCGGCTAAGCTAATGAAACTCAGCGTGGAGGAAACTACCTGGGCATTGAGTCTTGCCGCCTCGCAGGCTAACGGGATTGCCCGTCAGACGGGGACCGGGGCTCATCTAATTGAAGCCGGGTTTGCGGGCAGAAATGGCATCTGCTCGGCAATGCTAGCCAAACTTGGCTTTACCGGGAACCCAACTATCCTTGAAGGTCGTGGTGGTTTTATGGACCTCTGGGCAGGCCAACCCGATTTCGATTTGCCTTTGGGCGATGGATTTCGTGTCATGGAAATCGGCGTGAAGAAATATCCCTGCTGTTATCTTGAGCAACGTAACATAGATGGTGTCCTCGAGCTAATTGCCGAGCATAATATCTCCTGGGATGATGTCGAGAGCGTCGAGCATGAGATAAACCATACCGTGTCATTGTATCTGAAATACCCCCAGCCCGAAACCGGAGAGGATGCTAGATTTAGCCTGGAACACAGTACCGCCGCTTGTTTCTTGGACAAGCAAGTTTTCCTGTCCAGTTATACCGACGAGAAAGCACAAGACCCGAAGTTTAGAGAAGCGCGGCAAAAGGTGAAAGTGACCGTGCATCCCGAATGGGAGGGTGGTTACTTTACTTTTAATAGTCCGGTGACCATCAGGATGAAAGATGGTACGGAATATGGCAAATTATGCGTCAGCGCCAAGGGGGACCCATCCAAGCGGCTGAGCACTGATGAAGTGATGAAAAAATATCTGGACAGCATAGACTTTGCCGGTACTTTTTCTCGCGGGAGGGCAGAGCAGGCTGCGGAGATGACATTGGCGCTGGATGAGGTTAAGGATGTTTCGGAGCTAATGAGTCTCCTTACCTTTCCCGACCGGCAATAAAAGAAGGGAGAAACCAGAGTAAGACAATCCCGACTAAAAAGAGTACTTAAAGATAAAAAGTAGGGGGTTATTGCATGAAGTTCAAAGGTGTCGATTGTTACAACATAGACGAGCTGCTTTCTGAAGAAGAGAAGATGACCAGGAATTTAATAAGAGAATTTTTAGAAAAAGAGGTTGAACCGCTGGTCGTTGATGCTTTCCACGAGGAGAAGCCACTAAATATGGAAGAACTTGCCCCCAAGATGGGAGAGCTGGGTATGCTTGGTGCCTTCATTCCCGAAGAATACGGGGGAGCCGGGGCAAATTACGTCTCATTTGGGCTCATGTGCCAGGAATCGGAAAGGGTTGATAGTGCGGTGAGGAGTTTTATTGGCGTTCAATCAGGGTTAATCATGTATTCCATATGGCAATTTGGTTCCGAAGAACAGAAACAGAAATGGTTACCGCTAATTGCCAAAGGAGAGAGAACAGGCTGTTTTGGCTTGACTGAGCCGAATCGAGGCTCGGATATAGCCGCCATGGAAACCATTGCCAAAAAAAATTCTAATGGCTGGGTGATTAACGGAACCAAACAGTGGATTAGTGATGCCTCAATTGCTGATTTGGCGGTGGTCTGGGCGCAGACTGAGGAAGGAGTAAAGGGATTTTTGGTCGAACGAGGTACCGAAGGTTTTAGCCAGACCTTTCAGAGTCGTAAAGGCTCAATGCGAGCCAGCGACATTGGTGAGCTGGGTTTTGCCGATTGCAAGATACCGTTGGAAAATATACTACCGAACGCCCAAGGTTTAAGAGCCACCCTTAGCTGTCTTAATCAAAGCCGATATGGGATGGCCTGGGGCGGCATTGGGATTGCCATGGACTGCTATGAAACCGCTTTGAATTATGCCAAGGAAAGAGAGCAATTTGGTGCCCCGATTGCCTCATACCAGTTAATCCAGGAAAAGCTGGTGACCATGTTAATTGAGATTACCAAAGGGCAGCTACTGGCTTACCGCCTAGGAAGGCTCATGGATGAGGGAAAAGCGAACTATATCCAGATTTCTCTAGCGAAGAAAAACAATGTGGCTGCTGCCCGCTTGTGTGCTATGACGGCGCGTGAGATTCTTGGTGCCAATGGCATATCTTTAGATTATCCTTTAATAAGACATATGGCCAACATCGAGTCGCTTTATACCTATGAAGGGACAGACGATATGCATACCCTAATTCTAGGGCAGTACATTACCGGCATTCCAGCGTTCCGGAGAACATTATGATGTATCTCAGCTTTTTCAGGAGGAGAAATGAAACTTCTGGCGATAGTTGGCAGTCCCAGGCTAAAGGGCAACACCAATTACCTGGTGGACCAGGCTCTG
>DAOUZD010000059.1 GCA_030665795.1 Dehalococcoides sp. | reverse complement strand
AGCGTCAGAAGCCAAAAATAGGGCGGCTGCGGCAATGACGTTAGGTTCAGCCATATAACCTAAGGGTACCTCCCTCTTAATTTGTTTAATAATATCAGGTTTCTCCCACAGGTGCTTGTTGAGTTGTGTTTTGATCCAGCCAGGAGCGATAGCGTTAACTCTGATATTAGAGCTGGCAAATTCTAAAGCCATCACCTTGGTCAGCATAACAACGCCTGCCTTAGAAACGCAGTAACCGACCCTCCCCCGACTCGCCCCGATACTTCTTATCGAAGCCATATTGATAATATTGCCTTGCTTTTGTGCTGTCATCCTCTTGACTACTGCCTGAGAGCAAAGGTAGTAGCCCTTGAGGTTGGTATCCATAATCCGGTCCCAATCCTCCTCACTGTGGTCAACAAACGGGGCGACGAAAAGGATACCAGCGTTATTTACCAGAATATCAATGACGCCAAATTCATCTAAAGTCCTCTGCACCAGACGCTCAACATCGGACTTCTTCCTGATGTCAGCGGGGACCGCCAGAGACCGTCGACCAAGCGTCCGAATTTCCTCAGCCACATCCTCCAAGCTACTATCCAGTCCGCGGCTAGAAACAACCACATCCGCCCCGGCTTCGGCAAAAACTAAGCCAATTTCCCTGCCTATACCCTTCGAGCCTCCGGTAACGATAGCTACTTTACCTGCTAAAGAAAAACTAGGTAAGCTCATTTTTCATCTCCTTTTACTCCAACCCCAGGACTTTTTTATTGTATTCCGTGTCAACTTCCCCTCCGGCGAATTCATCAAACGACCTTTTCGGGGTATCAATCAACATTGATTTAATAAAGTCAGCTCCTTCGCGAGCTGCCTGCACCGCGTCCTTTACACAGCACTCCCATTCCAGCACTGCCCAGGAACTGTAACCAACTTCAGTAAGCTTGGTAAAAACTTTCTTGAAATCTATCTGCCCGTCTCCAAGACTGCGAAACCTGCCCGGTCGGTCTTTCCAATCCTGGTAGCCACCGTAAACGCCACTCCTGGGAGTAGGATTAAACTCGGCGTCTTTAACGTGAAATGCTTTGATGTAATCACCATAACAGGTTATGTACCCGACATAATCAAGACATTGAAGAAGTAGGTGAGAAGGGTCATAGAGTATGTTCACCCTCTGGTGATTCCCGGTTGCCGCCAGGAATCGTTCGAAGGTAACGCCATCGTGAAGGTCCCCGGCGGGATGAATTTCATAGGCTAGATTAACTCCGTTTTCCTCGGCGGTATCAAGAATTGGTTTCCATCGTTTCGCCAGTTCCGCAAAGGCCAGGTCTACCAATCCTTTTGGTCTTGGGGGCCAAGGATAAACGTAGTGCCAGAGTAACGCCCCACCCAGGGTAGGAACAACACTTAACCCCAAGTTTCGTGAAGCCGCTATGCTTTTTTTCATCTGGCCTATCGTCCATTCCGTACGTGCCTTAGGGTTTCCCTTGACAGAAGGAGCGGCGAAGACGTCAAATAGGACATCGTGTGCCGGGTGAACGGCGACAAGCTGTCCATACAAATGGGTTACCAGTTCTGTTATCTCCAGTCCGTTGCATCGGCCCTTAAGTTCATCACCGTAATCTTTGGATTCCGCCGCCTTGTCTATATCGATTACTCGAGTGTCCCAGGCCGGAATCTGTACCCCGAGATAGCCCAGGGATTTTGCCCAGGCGGTAATATTTTCCAGGGTATTAAAGGGTGGTTCATCACTTAAAAACTGGGGTAGAGAAATAGCCGGTCCTTTAATTTGAGACATACGTCACCTCCGATTGGCGATGATATTTTGGTATTATCTTTTGAATCTCATTTATATTATTAAAAAATTTCGTGAAAAATGCCACCGGGTAATTCTAGGCCTTGGGTTTTGGTAGCTTTCCCCGAGATAATCCTCTGGATACCAGTGTAAATGATAAAGTAGTAAAATACCAACGAAAGTCCGCAAAGGAGTAAAGAGGAGATGGCTATACTTATTACCGGTGGAACCGGTTTTATTGGTTCGGGACTGGCACGCCAACTGGTGGAGAGGGGCGAAGAAGACATCGTCTTGTTTGATATAGCCCCTCGACTTGACTGCGTGGCCGATATCAGGGACGAGGTGAAGATTGTCCAGGGCGACCTTAAGGTTTGGCCCGAAGTAATGAATGTTATCAAGGACAATAATGTCGAGGGCATATTTCACCTCGGGGCAATGTTAAGCGGGGCCTGTGAGGCCAACCCATGGTCAGGTTACCAAACCGTGGTCACCGGAACAATGCATGTTTTGGAGGCAGCGCGACTCCTTGGCGTAAAGCGCGTTATCTTTTCCAGCACTGGGGCTACTTATGGCCTAGGAATTCCAGAGGTTATCACCGATGAGACGCTTCAACGTCCTATTAGCATTTATGGTGCTGGCAAGTTATTCGGTGAGCACCTTGGCCGGTTTTATCGGCGTAAGTTCGGCCTTGACTTTCGTTGCTTACGTTATTTCATGGTCGTTGGTCCCGGTTCTGGAACACTGCCACCCGTAGCTGAGCACAACTGCTTGATGATTGAAAATGCTGCCCTGGGCAAACCTTATGAATGTAAAGTCAGGGAAGACCAGGGAATTCCGCTTACCTACGTCAAAGATAACATTCGCGCCACCGAAATGCTGTATTATGCGCCTGCAGAGCAGATTAAGACAGTTTGCTATAACATTATCGGGGTGTCACCGGCAAGAACGGCCAGGGAATTGGAACTGGCGATAAAGAAGTTTATTCCTGAAGCTGAGATTACCTTTAGGCCAGACCCACAAATAGCGCAATTCTTTGCTGATTTTTTTGGCGGCATGTATGCGATTGACGATAGTCGGGCTCGTGAAGAATGGGGCTGGGAGCCGTTGTATACCGATTTCGAAAAGGTAGTGGAAGATTTCATCTACGAGGTAAGAACAAGACCTCAGTTATACGGGCTGGCATAAAAAGATTTGGCTAATTTGCCGGGTATTTTAGGTAATGCTGGTTAAAGCATGCAATTCCCGCCATCCACATGCAGGCTCTGGCCTACGATATATGACGTCTCGTCCGAGGCTAGGAACAGCACCGCGGCGGCTACTTCCTCAGGCTGGCACAATCTCCGTAGTGTGGTCTGCTTTAGTATCGGTTCAATGTGCTCAGGAGCGCTTTGCTTCAGTAAATCAGTCTCTATCATCGCGGGAGCGACACAATTAACTCTTATATTATAAGGGGCCATGGCTACAGCCAGTGAGCGAGTTATAGAAATAACCCCCGCCTTAGCCGCACTATAAGCCACGGCAAAAGGCCTGGGTTGCCTGCCCGCAGCCGAGGCGATATTTATGTTGGTGAGGTTTCTAAGACATTTGCTAAAATTGACCGAGGGCCTAGAACGGTACAGAAGTTTGCCCGAAGGATTTAGAGGAGGAAAGCCGGAATTTCAATCTAAGCTGGCGACTTTCAAAGCAAGAGGATAGAGTAGAGAGGTAACAGGCAAATCCTATTGACAAGCGGGAGGGAATGTATTACCTTAATCAATTAATGTAGCGCATCCGTATATAATATTCGTATATGCTGTTTGTATTTGCACGCGAAATTGACAAGTGACCATCCCGCTGGCAAACTAATTGCGGTAACAACGGAAGAATAATAGTAGGTTTTCTAAGGCGATAAGAATACCATTCATTAATATACCGGAGAGGTATAAATCAACAAAGAGGAGGGTGAATTATGAGCCAAAGTGAAATTACCAAAGGGGTAGTAGATTATTTTAAATCAGACCAGTGGCGAGAGTATATGCGACATTTAACTCAGACCGAGGAAGAGCTATACCACACTCACATTTTTGTTTGGAATAAAGTGGCCCCCGAATCTATTGACAAATTATTCGAAGGGTATTTTAAACGTAAGGGAATTCCACTGGATAGAAAAATAGATATCCTCACCCCTGGAACACCGGATGTAATTGCCGCGCACAATGTTCATCCCCATAACCCGGAAAGGGCGCTCTATATGCCACACATGGATTGGTTTTGGAAATATAATCCAGACGTAGTAATTCAACCATCTGACCCCTCAAAATTCGGTGAGGAAGGAAAGAACATAGACACTTGGGGAAAGAACTACATGGATAACTACCTCAAACAGTTTGATTTTAAATGCGTCGGCCCCAAAGAAGAGCGGGAAATAGAAAAATATTTTCAGTCAGCTCACTGGAAAAAAGGCCTCCGACTTGTCGAGTCTCCTCTCTATAACCACGTTCACTTTAACGTGGAAATTAACTTTAATCCTTGGATTTTGAAGGTTCTTGCCATTGATGCTTTAAAGGATATAGGCTGGCAAGTGGACCATGTAGTTCCCTGTGTTTTTAAAGGAGTTGGCGGCAAATATCAGGGGAAAATGGTTTTCCTCGGTGCCTATCCGGAGGAGGTGTATGATATAGCCTGGGTCTATACTCCGGATGTTGTTATCAGGCCAACCACCTTTCCATTTTCCGGAGACCGCCCTGAGGATGATGACTTTCGCTTTAGTGTCACCAGAATACGTTATCGGGATGAGCTTGTGCAAAGAGACAAGTACGAAAGCCTAACCGATGAGCAGGTAGAGGAGATATTAGACCAGGTATAGCGCAAACTAACCACCAATTTTTGCTAAATTGAAATGCTAAAAATTATTATCGAACCGTTAAATGGTTAAAGTGGTTCGACATGTAACAGCAGATGCCCTGACTCTGGGTCTAGCCTTTCGATTAAGCTGACATCAGCGATTTCGCCGATAACTGTGACCAGTCTAGTCGAAACGGGACAGCCACCTTCGATGAGATGTCCACCGTAGATTTTTCCTTCTATATTAACGAATGTACCATGTATGTGGGCATCCATCTCACCTTTATCTGTCTCAAAGATAATTCCGATAAGGCTTAGAACTTGAAGTGGACCGGGTATAACCTGTGGAGGGCCGAAATCTTGGCCGGTTCTTGACTTCTTACTTCGAACCACAACCTCAATAGTCAACTGGCGTAAACTGCCAATAGTCGACAGAATAGCTCCATAACGAATCCCGTTGTCTTTACATACCTTCTTGATATTACTGATAAGGTCTTCGTTTGTGGGCAACGGTGCCGGTATTATTTTGCCGAACTTTGCCCACACATTCTTTTCCTTTGCTTCTGCCATGTTATTTTACCCTCCTTATTTAGTTTTAGGTAATATATCATCGCTGCCGAAGTTAGTCAATGGCGACACAGCGCTATTTCCGGCACATAGGTAGTAATTCGATTCCATTCGTTTTACAAAGAGGTTTCCTTTAGTGTATAATTAAGAGTTAGTTCTAGATTAGGTTATTGCAAGCTTTTTCAAATCGCTTGAGACTATTTAAGCATTGGATGACCGAATTCTAACTAAAATTTAGAAGAGAGGAGGTCATCTAATGAGTTTTCAGGACAAGTCTCTCCAGTGTTCCGATTGTGGGGCTACCTTCACTTTCAGTGCTGAGGAGCAAGAGTTTTTCCAATCCAGAGGCTATACTAATGAGCCAAAGCGTTGTCCCTCGTGCCGCCAGGCAAGGAAGTCAGAGCGTTACGGAAACAGCAGCTACGGAGCCCCGCGCCAAATGTTCCCTGCCGTATGCGCCGAGTGTGGTAAGGAAACCGAGGTACCCTTTGAACCTCGCGGTGATAAGCCGGTTTACTGTAGCGATTGCTACCGTAAAATCAGACTGAGTAGGTAATGCTGGAGTTTGATCTCAGGACATACATGGGCCGAGGATAATTGGCCCGTGTGTGTCCCTAGAATG
>DAOUZD010000021.1 GCA_030665795.1 Dehalococcoides sp. | reverse complement strand
GCAGGTGATTACCAACCTATTTACTAACGCGATCAAATTTACCCCCGAGGATGGTGAGATAAAATTGAGAGCTACTGAGCGGGGCGGTAATATTCAGGTGGAAGTTATGGATACCGGAGATGGCATTACCGCCGAGGACCTATCCCAGATATTCGACGATTTCTATCGCAGTAGTGATAGGGAAAAAGCTGGTACCGGGTTGGGGCTCTCCATAGTCAAAAGAGTTATTGAAGCCCATGGAGGGAAAATCTGGGTGGAAAGTCCAAACCCGGAAGATAAATTAAAAAGAGGTAGCAAGTTTACCTTCGTCCTGCCCAAGAAACTAGTTTTAGCTGGCGGAAACAAGAGAAACAGGGGCGGGTAAGGAGGAAGCGTACGCGGAAACACCAATCTGGAGGAAGTCTTAAAGGGATTTAGCATATGTGGAGTAGGTTGGAATCAAGGCTAAAGTCTATGTTATAATTTTAAAGGAGGCTGAGAATGGCGAAGAAAATCTTGTTAGTCGATGATGACCCGGATATTAGAGAGGCATTAACAATGATTCTCGAATCCCGGGGCTATCAAACAGTTACTGCCAGCGACGGGATTGAATGTTTAGCCGCACTGAGAGCGGAAGAGCCAGACTTGATGATAATTGACCTCCTGATGCCGAAGATGGACGGGTTTGCGCTGTTGAGAGAACTGGAGGACGGGAGGTGGTCTAAGTACAGGGGGACGCCGATTCTGATTCTGAGCTCGGTGAGAGAGGAAGCCAGCCGCCGACGATATGAGTTGGAAACCGCGCTTGAGTTTAATGTGGACGACTACGTAGAAAAACCTATCAATCCGGATATTCTGCTGGAACGTGTCGAGAGGCTCATTAGCAAGAAGAAAAAAGTCTGAATATCAGGGGCCACTGAAAGGGCGTAAAAATGACAGAAAAAGCCAAAATTCTTCTCATTGATGATGACATTGATTTTGTGGAAGCGACGAAGATAGTCCTGGAAAGCAAGCCCTATGAAGTAATCGTAGCCTATGATGGAGATGACGGATTACGGAAGGCGAGGGAGGAAAATCCCGATTTAATTATCCTGGATGTAATAATGCCGGTGAAGGACGGATTTACCACCGCCTCGCAACTGAAGAAGGATGCCGAACTCAGTAAAATCCCGGTGCTGATATTAACTAGCTTCGCCGAAAAGGGTGGTGAAAGCTCTATTGCAGTCAGCGGTGGACTAACGCTTGAAACTGAGGATTATATCGATAAACCCATCAGTCCTGAGGAGCTACTGAGCAAGGTGGAGAAACATCTGAAAAGGGTAGGTCTTTAGATATATCCAATCGTCCTGGAGCCTGTAAGGCTATACTCTGCTTGCCACCGGGGACTTGCCCATTCCGTCTGCAAATTGAACTGGCCAAGGTTTGACGGTGAGAAGTACCCTGGCGTGTGTCTTAAGGAAAATGACTGACTGTGGGAAGAGGCAAGAAAGTGACGGTTTTAGAACTACCACCATTGGTGACTCCTAAGCCATCTTTGCGCAAGAAAGTGGAAGAATTGAGCGGGCAGAAGATATCCGCCTGTTTCCAGTGCGAAAAATGCACTAATGGCTGTCCGGTAACGTTCGCCATGGATATTGTGCCTCACAAGGTGATGCATCTCCTTCATCTGGGCCTGCTGGATGAGGTTTTACATAGCGATACTATCTGGGTTTGTGCCTCCTGTGAAACCTGCACTACCAGGTGTCCCAATGATATTGATATTGCCCGTGTGATGGATACCATGAGGCAGATGTCCCAGCGCGCAGGAGTAAAGCCCTCACAAAAGAATTTCCCTATTTTCCATTCGGCATTTCTATCATCAATAAAAAGACACGGCCGGGTACATGAGCTAGAGATGGCGGTAAGCTACGCCCTCAAGAGTGAGGGTCTGGGTGGTCTCCTGAAGCAAGCCAGCACCGGTCTGGCAATGTTCACCAGAGGCAAAATAAAACTCTTACCACCTCGATTGCGGGCAAAAAGCCAGGTGCGAGATATTTTCAAGAAGGCAAAGGCAAAAGAGCAGCCATGAACGTTTCCTATTATCCGGGATGTTCTCTTGATGGCGTCGCCAGAGAATACGGGGAATCCACTGAGGCAGTAGCCAGGATACTCGGTATAGAGCTAGAGGAACTGGAGGATTGGAGTTGCTGTGGCGCTGCGTCAGCCCACGTTACTGATGATAGGCTAGCTTTGGCACTACCCGCCAGGAATCTGGGAATCGCAGACAAGGCGGGGCTTGACCTGGTGGTTCCCTGTGCTGCCTGTTACTCGAGGTTAAAAACAGCCGAGAAGGAGCTGCTGGCTGGTAAAGATATCGAGGGAATTTCAGACAAATACCAGGGTAATTTTCACATCAAGCATAGCACCGACTTCCTCTGGGAAGATGTTGGTGAGAAAGCGATACGGGAAAAGGTAAGGAAACCTCTCAAGGGACTGAATCCAGTCTGCTATTATGGCTGTTTAATCACCAGACCCCCCAAAATCACCGATGCCAGGGACCCGGAGAACCCGGAGTCTATGGACAACTTGATGAAAGCCCTGGGAGCCGAGGTCAAGAACTGGTCATACAAAACCGATTGCTGTGGGGGCGACCATATACTTACTTTGCCCGAAGTAGCCTGGAAGTTAATGCAGAAGCTTCTTGACATGGCGGAAGAAGCCGGAGCAGACTCAATAGTTGCGGCATGCCCGATGTGCCATTCAAACTTAGATTCCCACCAACAAGAAATCTCACGAGAAGCTGGTAAAGAATACAGGATTCCCATTTTCTATTTCACCGAGCTTATGGGCCTTGCTTTTGGTGACCCGTCATCGGAGAAGTGGTTTTCCCGACACATGGTAGACCCGAGACCTTTGCTAAGGCAGAAAGGACTGAGCTAAGAGGAAGTAATGATGGGTGATAATGGTAGCCAAGGGAAGCCGAACCAGAGCAAGATAGGCGCGGTAATGGTGGTGGGAGGAGGTATCTGCGGTATGCAGGCCGCCCTGGACCTGGCCAATTCTGGTTTCAAGGTCTATCTGGTGGAAGAGACCACCGCTATCGGTGGCCGGATGGTTCAACTTGACAAGACTTTCCCGACCAATGATTGCTCCATGTGTATAATATCCCCCAAATTGATTGAGGTTGATAAACACCTCAATATTGAGATTCTCTCCAACTCCCAGATAGAGTCGCTGGAAGGAGAAGCGGGCAACTTTAAGGTAAGGGTGCTCAAGAAACCGCGCTACATTGATATCGAAAAATGCAGCGCCTGTGGTGATTGTTTAGAGGTTTGTCCGGTAGACTTAATCGACGAATTTGAACAGAGTCTGGCCACACGCAAGGCAGTTTACAAACGCTACCCTCAAGCTATACCCAGCGCCATGGCGATAAGTAAGGCCGCCCGACCACCGTGTAAACTTACCTGTCCGGCGGGGTGCAATGGGCAGGGGTATATTGCGCTCATTGCCAAGGGCAAATATGCTGAAGCCCTGAATCATATCAAACAGTGGATACCACTGCCGGCGGTGCTGGGTAGAATATGTCATCACCCCTGCGAACTGGAGTGTAACCGGAACGAAGTAGATGAACCGGTAGCCATCGCCCCCTTAAAGAGATTTGCCGCTGATATTGTCAGGCAAAAAAGACAGGAAGGTTCCATTCCTCCGGAAGAAAAGCCGGTTATAGACACTTCAAAACCCAAAGTCGCCATAGTCGGCGCCGGACCTTCCGGACTTACCTGTGCCGATGACCTGGTTAAGATGGGGTACCCGGTCACTATTTTTGAGGCAAGCTCGCAGCCGGGAGGACAGCTTTGGTCGGCTATCCCGAAGTACCGGCTCCCCAAGGACGTGCTGGCTGCTGACATTAAAGACATTGTAGATACGGGGATAGAGCTGAAGCTCAATACCCCGATTAATGGCAAGCCTTCTCTTGATGACCTGAAAGCACAGGGATATCAAGCTTTTTATCTGGCTATCGGGGCTCAGCAGAGTCGCAGCCTGCCCATACCCGGAGTTGACCTGCCACAGGTATTGCTGGCACTCGACTTTCTGAGAGACGCCAACCAGGGCAAAGGAGTCAATATCGGCAACCAGGTAGTGGTCATCGGTGGCGGCAATGTGGCGATGGATGTTGCCCGGACGGCACGACGGCTGGGAGCGGCTGAGGTTCACGCCGTGTGCCTAGAATCGCCCGAGGAAATGCCTGCCCATCCTTGGGAAATAGAGGAAGCAGAGGAAGAGGGAGTCCAGATAAAGCACCGGTGGGGTCCCAGACAAATAAACGAGAGAGACGGCAAGGTAGCCGCCATCGAATTTGAAAAATGCACCTCGGTGTTCGACAGCGAGGGGAGATTCAGTCCGACTTTTGATAAAGAAGTTACCACCAAGATTGAGTGCGACACGGTAATTATCGCCATTGGGCAGGCCACTGACCTATCGGTGCTGCCTGAGAAAAGCGGCGTCAAAACCACCCGAGGTGGTTTCCTCATCGTTGACCCGGTGACACTGGCTACCGATGAGGAAGGCGTTTTTGCTGGCGGCGATGGCGTCACCGGACCGAAGTCTGCCGTGGAAGCCATCAAGCACGGGCATGAAGCCGCCACATCCATAGACCGTTATCTTAACGGGACTGACCTCAAAGAGGGCCGTGAGCCAAAGGAGGAAGAGCCAGCACCGCTGCCCACCGGAGAGCACGAGAAGAAGGAAAGGATAGGGGTTAACCGAATATCTCTGGAAAGAAGGCTATCCAGTTTCGACGAGATGGATGCCACCTTCACCGAGGAGGAAGCCAAGACTGAAGCCGAGAGATGCTTGGATTGTGGCCTCTGCAGCGAGTGTCTTCAGTGTGTGGCGGTCTGCCAGGCTAAGGCGATTGACCACACGATGCGGGAGGAAACGGTCGAGCTTCAGGTAGGTTCGCTGGTCCTGGCACCCGGCTTTGAACCATTTGATGCTCACATCAAGGGCGAGTATGGCTATGGCCGCATGCCCAATGTGGCTACCAGTGTGGAATTTGAGCGCATCCTTTCTGCCTCCGGCCCGTTCCAGGGGCAGGTAATACGCCCTTCTGATGGCAAACACCCGGTAAAGATAGCCTGGATTCAGTGCGTGGGTTCGCGGGATGAAACGTGCGGTAAGGATTATTGCTCTTCGGTCTGCTGCATGTATGCGACTAAAGAGGCGATTATTGCCCGTGAGCATGAGAGCACCATCCAGCCAACTATCTTTTACAATGACCTGAGAGCCTTTGGTAAAGGCTTTGAGAGATACTTCGAATCAGCCAAAAATAAGTTTGGCATCCGCTATGTGAGGAGCATCCCGTCCGGCGTCAAGGAACTGCAGCAGAGCAGGAACCTTCTTCTGGAATACACCGGTGGGGACGGCGAGAAAGTCCAGGAGGAATTCGATATGGTCGTCCTTTCGGTGGGGCTACAGCCGTCAGAGAGCGCGAAAGATTTGGCGAACAAGCTCGGGATAGAACTTGACCGGTTCGGCTTCTGTCAGACCGAAGAACTGGCGCCGAATATTACTTCGCGTGACGGGATTTATGTCGCCGGGGCGTTTGGCGCCCCGATGGATATTCCCGAATCGGTGATGAGCGCCAGTAGCGCTGCCTGTCTGGCTTCACAGGGAATTGCCGAAGCCCGGGGTACGATGGTAACCGAAAAAGAGTATCCGCCGGAGATAGATATAAACGGGCAGGAGCCTCGTATTGGGGTCTTTGTCTGCCGCTGCGGGTCCAATATTGCTCGGGTTGTTGATGTCCCGTCGGTAGCTGAGTATGCCAGCACGCTGCCATATGTAGTACACGCGGAGGAGAATCTCTACACCTGTTCCACTGATACCCAAATCAAGATAATCAACGCCATCAAGGAAAAGGAGCTAAACCGCGTGGTGGTGGCTTCCTGTAGCTCGCTCACCCACGAGCCGCTCTTCCAGGACACTATCCGTGAGGGATGTCTAAACAAGTACCTTTTTGAAATGGCCAACATCCGGGACCAGTGCTCCTGGGTCCATGCCACCCATATGCCGGAGGCTACGGAAAAAGCCAAGGACTTGGTGCGGATGGCGGTGGCCCGCGCGGTTTTCCTTGAGCCGCTGCACGAGTCACCGGTAGAGATAAAGCGGAGAGGGCTGGTTATTGGCGGCGGCCTTTCCGGAATGACGGCAGCTTTGGAACTGGCCAAGCAGGGATATGAGACGATTCTGGTGGAGAGGGAAAAGGAACTGGGCGGTAACCTGCGGCGCATTTACTACACCGGGGATGGCGCTGACCCGCAGGCGCTGCTTGCTTCGGTGATAAAACAGGTGGAGGAGGAGCCCAAGATAACGGTTTACAAAGGTGCGGAGATAAAGAATTTCGCTGGATACGTGGGCAACTATACCACCGAGATTATTACCGATACCGGGGATAATGTAGAGATTGAGCACGGCGTGGTCATTTCAGCCACGGGTGGGACGGAATACAAGCCCACCGAGTACCTCTATGGTCAATCAGATAAAGTATTGACCCAGCTTGAGCTTGAGCAGAAGATTGCCGGGGGCAGCGAGGAGGTGAAGCAATTAGACTCGGTGGTGATGATACAGTGCGTCGGCTCGCGGGAAGAGGGGCACATGTACTGTAGTCGGGTATGCTGTACCCAGGCAGTTAATAATGCTCTCAAGCTCAAAGAGCAGAACCCGGAAACAGAGGTCTATATTCTCTACCGTGATATACGCACTTATGGGATGAATGAGCTCCTCTACCGCGAGGCCAGGGATAAAGGGGTGACCTTCATTCGCTACGAATTAGAAAAGAAGCCTGAAGTGAGCGAGGAAAACGGCCAGATGAAGGTAAAGGTGCTTGATTCGGTTCTGGGAATGGAAATTCTGCTTGAGCCTGACCGACTTGTCTTAAGCAGCGCCATACGTCCTCAAGCTGATGCTGAGGAATTTGCCAGCAAGTTAAAACTACCCCTCACCCAGGACAAGTTCTACATGGAAGCCCATATGAAGCTACGACCCCTGGATTTTGCCAATGACGGAATGTACCTCTGTGGGCTGGCTCACTCGCCTAAATCTATCTCTGAGTCAATAGTACAGGCAAGGGGGGCGGTGTCACGGGCAGTGACCATTCTTTCCCGGCCTTACCTGATGGTGGGCGGCATTGTCTCGGTGGTAGACGCCGACAAGTGTGTTGCCTGCCTTACCTGTGTACGGTCGTGCCCCTTCGGCGTACCCAAGATAAACGATGATGGCGTAGCTTACATTGAAGCGGCTGCCTGTCAGGGGTGCGGTATCTGCGCCAGCCTGTGTCCGCGTAAGGCGATTAAACTGCAACATTACACCGATGAACAGGTAATGGCCAAGAGCGCCGTTCTGTGTCCGATTTAAGTGCCGAAAGGAGATGAAAATGGCCGAGGATTACGAACCAAGAGTAGTTGGCTTTTGCTGCCACTATTGCGCTTATTCGGCCGCTGACCTTGCCGGTTCCATGCGTTTGGAGTATGCTCCGAATGTGCGTATTGTCAAGCTCATGTGTACCGGGAAAGTGGACACACTCCACTTGCTCAAGGCTTTAGAAGATGGAGCCGATGCCGTCTTCGTTGCCGGCTGAGAGGAAGGCGACTGCCATTTCCTGGAAGGAAATCTGAGAGCGAAAAAAAGGGTTCAGCAAGCCAAGAAAATGCTGGAAGAAGTAGGTATCGAGCCGGAGCGGGTAGAGATGTTTAACATGGGTGCCTCCGATGCACCACTGTTTGCGGCGACCTGTAACGAGATGACGGAGAGGGCAAAACGTCTGGGCCCCAATCCTTTAAAGAGGGAGAGAGTAAAGCAATGATAGTTGCCGATAGAAAACCGTTTGAGGAGATAAAGGAAAAGGTCAAAGGTTATAAGAAGTTGCTTATCCTGGGTTGCGGCACCTGTGTTAGTGTCTGTCATGCCGGGGGCGAGAAAGAGGTGGGATTGCTGGCGACAGAGCTAAGGATGGCTAACAAGCTGGATGGTGAAGAAGTTGAGATTGGAGAAGCAACTATCGAGCGCCAGTGTGATAAGGAGTACATCGAGCCGATAATAGAGACAGCCAAGAATTATGATGCTGTTCTCTCCATGGCCTGCGGTGCCGGGGTACAGTTTGTCGCCGAAATGCTGGAATCCATATCAGTAATTCCGGCATTAAATACACGCTTCATCGGGGTGACTGCCGACGAAGGTATCTGGTTGGAGAAATGCCGTGCCTGCGGCAATTGCCTGCTGGCTGATTACGGAGGCATCTGTCCCATAACCATGTGCGCTAAGAGCCTGGTTAATGGTCCCTGCGGCGGTTACAAGGACGGCAAGTGTGAGACAAGCAGTGACCGAGATTGCGCCTGGGTAATGATATACGAGCGTCTCGCCAAACAGGGCAAGCTGGACAAAATGCGCGGGATGGCCACGTTCAAGGACTACAGCGTCCAGAGTCATCCGGCACGCCAGGTAAATGAAGCATACACGAAAGCAGAAATGGCTGAGCCTAAAGGTTAGTGAAACAGCCAAAGAATCCGCTCCAGCCTGTAATAAACTTGTCCCTACTTTCATTTTAGCCGCCGGTTGCTTTTCCTCGAAAGCTTAAACGATTATGAAAAATAGAGAAGTTGCAAGCCAGAGAAAGATTGAAGATTGAGGAAGGAAGCAGAACTATCCGCAGAAGAGACTGAGACTATAGCGATAAACGGTTAATACTGAGGAGCTACTAGATGGAGAGAAACACCTTAAAAAGACGGGTTTCTAATCATCAGACCACTTTGATATCTCAAACAAAGGTGACTTTTTGCCTGTTATCAACAGTTGCTCGATATTCCTGAATCTAGACCCAATGACCCGGAGAAGACTGTTGGTTACT
>DAOUZD010000064.1 GCA_030665795.1 Dehalococcoides sp. | reverse complement strand
GGCTCATCGGTAGCGACATCTCCCATTACTAGCGCTAGGTGTTCATCAGCGTCGATATCACTTCGGTAAGCAATGGCGGTGAACTCGCCGTAAACAGTGGGCAACTTGGCCTCAGCGACTCGGTGTACCAGTCTTTCGTGCCGATAGCGGTAGGCGATAAGGTCAGCCACTGACACGATTTTAATCCCAAACCGCCTGGCCATTACCTTGAGCTGGGGTAGCCGTGCCATAGAGCCGTCTTCACTCAAAATCTCGCAGATAACCCCGGCCGGATAGAGGCCAGCCAGTCGGGCTAAATCAACTATCGCCTCGGTATGCCCCGCCCGCTGCAGGACACCGCCTTCCCTGGCGCGCAGTGGAAACGTGTGCCCTGGCTGGACTAAATCCTCAGCTTTCGTCGCCGGGTCAAGCACTGCTTTTATTGTCTCGGCCCTGTCGGCGGCTGAAATACCGGTGCTTACCTTGTGTTTGGCTTCAATAGATACGGTAAAGGCGGTGGTAAACTTGGAGGTATTATTCGCCACCATCAGGGGAATCTGAAGTTCATCTAAACGCTTACCGATGATGGGCAGGCAAATGAGTCCCCGGCCGTGCTGTGCCATGAAGTTAATTGCTTCTGCGGTAACTTTCTCGGCCGCTATCGTTAGGTCGCCTTCGTTCTCTCTATCATCATCATCGACGATAATGATGAACTTGCCTTCCTTGATATCTTCAATGGCTTCTCGGATACTGGCTAAACCCATACTCACCTCTGTTCAATCAGGATAGCTTATTTTACTAGAAAGCCATGCTCGGCTAAAAATTCGGCAGTAACACCCGTGCTTTGTGGCTGGCTGAGTTGTTCCACGTATTTGGCAATGATATCCACTTCCAGATTTACCAGGTCGCCTGCCACTTTGTTACCCAGCGTGGTGTGCTGCCGGGTATAATCGACGATTGAAACCCGGAATGAGCTGGTATCTTTATCGGTGATGGTTAGGCTAACTCCGTCAATGGCAATAAAGCCCTTCGGCACCGTGAAGCGCATCACTTCAGGAGGGGTTTCAAATCCAAGCAGCATTGCCGCCCCATCCCGTATCACCGAAGCTACCCTTCCGCTATCATCCACGTGCCCCTGGACTAAGTGCCCACCTAACTGCCCGCCCAGAGTTACCGGGCGTTCCAGATTAACACTATCTCCGGCCTTCAGGAGACCAAGATTGGTTCGCTTCAGTGTCTCCGACATAACATCAACGGAAAACGAGTTAGTTGTAAAGTCAGTTACCGTCAGGCATGCCCCATTAACGGCAATACTGCCACCAGGCTCTAATCCGGTCAGTGCCTTACTGGCGGCAATAACCAGACTTCCGGCTGGTGCCGAAGTAACTCTCCCTACCTCTTCTATAATCCCGGTAAACACACTAATTCCTTAACATAAAATACAGGTGATGCTATTCTAGCATCTCTTTCCCGGAAGCGCAATATGAAATTATCTCGCAATCTATCCCCCAGACCCTCTTCTCCCTCTCCTTTTAAGGAGAGATAAACTACGGAGAGTTAAAGAGAGGCGAAGCCTCTCTTATATAACTCCCTCCCCCTTCCCCTTGATAAGGGGAAGGGGGACAAAGGGGGATGGGGTTATTAAACAAAAAATAAAGGGGGTGAGGTCAATAAACAATATCCTATCTACTCAATACTGTACACTACCTGAACCGAGAGCCGGATTTCGGTCTCCCCCGGACTGATTGGTGTCGGGGGTGCTGCTGGCATCGGTATTGGAGCTTCGGCATAATACTCGCGCACAATCGGCATGAAAACACCGCTCTCATTAATATAGGTCGGCTTGCCTAACTTGACGTTCCCCAGGTCGGCTAACTGCTTGGCTTTGGCTTCGGCATCGGCCCTCGCTTTTTCTCTGGCCTCTTTATGGTAGGGAGTGGGGTCATCTACGGTGAAGCTTATATTGTTGATTTTAATGTAGT
The DNA here is from genome assembly GCA_030665795.1 of Dehalococcoides sp. Next base: position 3,597 of record DAOUZD010000064.1, on the reverse strand, counting down.
CTCCGCCCGCCCTGGCGACGGCGTCAATGATGGCGCCCGTATCCTCTACCTTCCTGACCTTGACCGTTACCGTGTTGGTTACCCGGTAGCCGATAAGCACTTCCCTGGCGTCTTTATCTGACCATCTCCTCACCGGATAGATGCTGAAGTGCTGGGTCTTGATATCTTTCTTGGCAATGCCGAAATTGTCAAGCTCGTTGACCACGGCTGTCATGGTGGTGGCGGCATAGCTTTGGGCATTAGCCACATTCACGTCCTGAGTCTCGACACCCAGGCTGAGGATGGCGACATCAGGAACGACGCTGACTTTTCCCTCGCCAGTTACCCAGATTCCAGTGCTTTGCTGGCTAAAAATGCCGCTCAATGACTGAGTAACTTTGGGGGTAGAGGACGGTGCTTGTAAGGTTTCACAGCCGGCAGTGCCGATTGCAATGACCACCAAAGCTAAACTAATGGCTAGTAATAATCTCCACTTCATTATTAATCACCTCAAAGGTATTACTCATCTATTGAAAAGTATAGCTAATGCCCGAGGCAAAATCAAGGCAGCTTTGTTTGCTATAAGCGCTACTGTCCTCTTAAGATACGGTGGGTCATTTCTTGCTTTTGAGCTGCCTCAACTGCTGGTATTCTGGGCGTTTCTTGTAGAAGTCATCTAAAAGAAAGCAGCCTGAAATCATGCCGTTGCGGGGAGCGGTGACGCAGTCGCTACAGGTGCGGCATATCAGCCGGCGTTTGAGCGGCCTCCCGGCTAGCACATCGGCCACCATCTCGGGGTAGCAGAGGGCCATCCGTCCTATGCCGACGAAGTCCACCTTGCCGGTGCGCACCAGATACTGGGCGATGTTGGGCAGCCATTGCTGCAGGTAGGAATAGCCGCTGCCAACGTAAACCAGTTTCGGACGCTGCCGCTTCAGTTCTGCGGTTACTGATATAAATCGGGCCACTCCTGCCAGGGGGTCTTCTGGCGGTAGGTAGCCGTCCGAAGCCGGGAAGAAGGCGGGTCGCAGGATATGAGGGTTGTAGCCACCACCGGCAGAGATGCAGACCAGTTTAATCTCCAGTTCGGTCAGCAGGGACAGAAAAGCCAGCGGCTCAGTCAGGTTAATGCCCAGTCCGGTGCCGTCACCACCGAAGGCATAAGGGTAGTTATCGCCCGTAAACGGTACTGGCTCCCCTCGTCCCCCCTCACCTTTCTGGAAGGGCACGAAGTCAAAAGCGCTTACGCGTACGGCGATATCCAGTCCTGGTGCTTCAGCTCGAATACCAGTCACGATTTCCCGCAGGAACCTGGTGCGGTTTTCTAGGCTGCCGCCATAGCGTCCCGGTCGGTCTACGGCGCTCAGGAATTCGTGACCGAGGTAACCGTGGCAGTGCTTTATGTCGACGAAGTTAAATCCGGCTTGTTGTGCCAGTACCGCCGCCCTGACAAAATCCTCTACCAGACGGGCAATTTCGTCATCGGTCATAACCGGTGCTTCGGCGTCTGGACCAAATCTTTGTTCCAGGATAGAGTTGTGGTAGAGAATGATAGGTTCCGGGCGCTGCTTGTCGTAAGGTCGAGAGACACGTCCCGAGTGAGTTAGTTGCAGCCCTACCATTAGGTCGTTACTGTTATCGAAATACTTCTCATGGGTTTGCACCAGCAGTTCACGCAGTTCGGCGAGCTCGCCAACTGTCGCTGCTGAAATCATTAATTGGTTGGGATTGGCCCTGCCATCCGGACGGACCGCGGCTGCTTCCCCGCCCCATATCAGCTTGGCTCCGCTGAGCCCAAAGCGCTGCCAGCGTCTTTTGGTCAGTTCGGTGGGACGCCCGTCGGTGGTGCCGTCCCAACCTTCCATCGGTAGCACGGCAAAACGATTACCAATAACCTTTTCGTCCAGGACGTAAGGCTGTGCCAGAACCGAATCCGGCCCTGATGCTACGGTCTCGTCAAAGGGTAAAGACACGCCGATTGAATCCAGATAGGCGCTTAAGTCGGTGGCTGTTTTCAAGGTGGCAATCTTACGCATATCTTATCTTTTGTCAAGTCTATCGCCTCTCTCCCCGTTCGTCAAGCTGCCGAAGACCGTCGGCGACTCTATTCTGGTTCGGCTGGATGTCTGATTAGGCCATAAAAGAAACCTGCTTGACCTTGAGGTATTGACAATCCCATCAAAAAGAACTAAAGTTAAATCCCAACCTGTGAGATAACCCTGAAAACAATATGGGCTGGGTTAAGGAAGAAGGGACTGAAATGAGGGCACTGGAACCGCTAATTAAGATGTGGTGGCTGGTGTCCTTTTTACTTTTAGATAGGGAAAAGTAACGAAAAGACCGCCGGGCATATCGTGAGGATGGTGCTATGGAGAAGAAGGTCTGCGGGATATGCGGCTACGCGAGAAAGCCTGAGGATTTAATAATACACCAGATTGTTCCTGAGGAGGTTGCTACCCAAGCTGGGATATCATACCCGGAAACAGTGGTATTATGTATCAATTGTCGTAACGAGATTCAGACCTGGTATGACAAGAAAGTGCTTGGTGTCAGTTATGATGAGAGCGCCAGGCGGTTTGTGCCCAAGTCGCCGGCTCAGATGGTCAGAGAATATGAGGCAGTATATAGAGAGTTTGCCGCCTACAAAAAGCGGCGGCGGACAAAAAGGGGGCACTTTAGCGCTAGATAATGTGGTGGTATCTGATGCTATTCCCTATTTTAATAAAAGGCATCATTGATACCGAAGGAGGGTGACACGATGATAAGAGTTATGATAGAACGACATGCCAAAACAGGGGAGGACCTGTCCGCTCTACTGGTAGAGCTTAGGGTAGCCGCCATTGTGCATTATCCCGGTTATTTCGGTGGCGAGACTCTGGTCAACACCGGAGATAGCTCTGACATCGTAGTGATAAGTACTTGGCGTAGTGTTGAAGACTGGGAGCGATGGGCAGCGTCGGATACCCGTGCCAAGTTATACCAGCGGATTGAGCCACTTCTGCAGGAAAAGCCGAAGGTGAGAGTATTCCAAATAATGGCCACCGAGCAGGTGCCTTAAATTAAATAATTGATGGAGGTGAGATATGACTAAACCAGAGGCAATAAAAGTAGGCTATATTGTGGCCCTTGCCCTGATACCAGGAACAGCGCCCCGTAATTGCTATATTGGGCTGGTGAAGGCTGCGGACGAGTATGGTGTCAGAATAAATCCGGTGTTCTGGGATGATGACCTGGATGATATCAGAGGAGGCACGGAAGACATTTTTGTTCCTTGGGTAAATATTAATTCCATGCTGGTCTGCACTCAGGAGGAACCTTCGAAACGGTTTGTCAGGGATAAAGCCAAAGCGTGGCAAGCTGAAATAGAATCTATGCAAACAAAAGATTAGTTGGGTACCATTTCTCTCAAAAGTCATAACTACATTCCGCACGCCCCGGAGTTCAGGGGGAGCTAGTATCAGCTCCCCTTATTGGTTATAATTAAGTAATGGACATTTTGGCCCAGCTTAACCCGGCGCAGCGAGAGGCCGTCGAGACCATCAGCGGGCCGGTGCTGATTCTGGCTGGCCCCGGCAGTGGCAAGACCAGGGTCATTACCCATCGGATAGCTTATCTCAT